>JAZSHO010000047.1:0-4075 GCA_045533345.1 Faecousia sp.
CTGATACATAGCGATCCAGTCGAATTCGTCCATGGGGATATCGTGGTGGAAAACCTATTCCGCCGTATCGCCTGTGGCGATGCCGGAAATCACCAGAAACAGAATCAGAGAGAGAACTGCCGCAATAGCGATGAGGCCCAAAATCTCATGGGAGAGCTTGCGGCGTTTCGGTGTATCAGTCAATGTAATACCCCTTTCCCCAGGCGGTCTTGATGTAGGCAGGATTCCGGGAACTGTCTCCCAGCTTTTTGCGGATGTTCTTGATGTGGACCATGATGGCCTCGTTTCCTACCGCGTTATCCTCCCAGATGGTCTGATAGATGTGTTCCAGAGAGAATATCTTCTTTTTGTTCCGGGCCAGCAGCTCCAGAATCTTGAACTCCGTGTAAGTTAGGCTGATGGTTTCACCGCCTCGGAGAACGCACTGGCTGTCCAGGTCCAGAATCAGGTCGGAAATGGGAATCTGATTCTTCTGGGGCACGGAATAGACCGCGCTTCTTCGCAGGATCGCCCGGACACGCATCAGCAGCTCCGCGTTGGAGAAGGGCTTGACAATGTAGTCATCGGCACCCACCGAGAAGCCCATGACCTTGTCCGACTCGCTGGAATAGGCGGTGAGAAACACAATGGGCGTTTCAAACTGCTTTCGGATCTGGGATGCTGCCAGGATGCCCGATTGCCCCGGCATATTCACATCCAGCAGGTACAGGTCGATCTCCCCGGATGCCAGCCGGGCGGCCTGAATGCCGTCCTCCGCAGTCAGAACAGCGTAGCCTTCCGAGGAAAGGAGCAGGCTGACAATCTCCCGGATCTCCCGGTCGTCATCGGCAACGAGAATATATTTCTTTCCGTCTTTCATAGGGGCACCTCCCATTCGTTTGGGACTATTATAACACAATGCGGCCCGGAAATCTATTGACATGAATCAATCCGTTGTCTACCATATTTTCAAAAGGAAAACAATGGCATAAAAAGTCGGGATTTTCCAATAGCCGTATGGTATGATACAGTCAGCAAGGAGGGATTCCTATGGCAGACTTAACAGAAGGCATTCAGAACGCACTTATCTTTATCGAAGCAAACCTGACCGAGGATTTGGAGGTTCGGGAAATCGCAAAGCGGGCATATTTGTCGCCCTTCTATTTCCAGAGAATCTTCGGAGCCCTATGCGGAGTGAGCGTTGGGGAATATATCCGCTGCCGCCGGCTGACGTTGGCAGGAGAAGAACTGGTAAATTCCGATGCCAAGGTGATCGACATTGCTGCAAAGTACGGCTACGACTCACCGGACAGCTTTAACCGGGCCTTTCAGCGCTTCCACGGCATTTCCCCTTCCGGGGCAAAGAAAACAGGTGCAAGGCTGTGCAGTTTTGCCCCCTTGCGCATTACACAAAAATTGGAGGGCGGTATCATGATGGAATACAGAATTGTGGAAAAGCCTCAGTTTACCGTGATGGGTGTTTCCCGGAAGTTCCACCCGGAAACCAGTTATCAGCAGATTCCGGAATACTGGACGGAGATGTTCCGCCAACCGGACTTCCCGCTGATGGGTGCCTACGGCATCTGCATCGATGACAACGGGGCTGACGGCGAATTTGACTACTGGATTGCGGACAACTATATCCCCTGGCAGGAGATTCCTGCCGGGTGCAAATCCCTGGTGATTCCCGGCGGAACCTGGGCTGTATTTCCCTGCAAGATGAAAACGCTGCAGGACACCAACACCAAGATGTGGCAGGAGTGGCTCCCGGGCTGCCGGGAATACCGCCTAAGTGGCAGTTATAATCTTGAGTTGTATGGCCCGCCCTGCCAGGAGGATCAGGGGGAAACCTATGTGGAGCTTTGGCTCCCGGTGGAAAAAGCATAAATAAAAGTCCCGGAACTGGATGCTTCGTGATACTCACGCTTCCAATTCCGGGCTTTGTTTCGGTTGTAGGCCTTGCTGTTTGCGGGCTTCCGGGTGACGGGGTTCAGCTCGCCCCAGGTCTGCCGCTTGGCCAGGTCCATCTTGCGCTTTTCCTTTTTAGCAAGCTTCTCGTAGGGAATGAATTTCTCCATACTGATTTCCTCCTTGTGTGGTTTCTGAAATCAGTATAGCATAACCACGTGGAAATGCATAAACGTTTTGTAAATATCAATACTACATTAGAATCGATCAATATAGTTTTGCAGCTTCTCCACAAACACGCCGATATGGTAACCATCACAGACAGCGTGATGTACCTGGATCGCCAGCGGCAGCAGCCATTTTCCATCCCGTTCAAAATACTTGCCCATGGTGAAAATCGGCAGCAGGAACTTGCCTTCGTCAAAGACATTGATGTTGAATCCCGTAAACTTCACCCAGGGCACCATGGAGATGTTGAAAGAATTGGCAGGCGTTCCCTCCTTGGGAGCATAGCGGGTGGAGGTGCTGTAGCGGGCTACATCGTCCTCATAGCCTTTTAAGAAAGTCTCGTAGTCCTCTGAAAAGTAGGCCCAGATGCCGGAGAAGTTCTTATTTTCCTTGTTAAATATCGTGTACATGGGGTGCATATCGTCATAGATACCAAGACCTTCCGAGGTAAGAGAAGTACGGAATTCCGGCATATCGTTGACGATTTTGGTCAGTAGCCAGATCATGGCAGGATACAGCTTCTGTCCCTTCAGATTGGTGATGTCGATGTTGACCACCACAGAATAGGTGCAGACCACCTCTTTGATAAAGTGCTCATAGAACTCTTTGCGTTCCCAGTTTTCCAAATCAATTAACTGAAATGCCATAAACTTACCTCTCACAGATAAAGGGTTCCATATATTCCCGGATAAAATCAACTCTGTCAAATACCGTAGGCTTAAAATAGGATGCCACAGCTACTACAATGTTCTTTTCGGGATTCACATATATCACATTGCCGCTGTTTCCGATGGCGGCGTAGATGTTCTTTTCCCGGTCGATAATCCACCACAGATAGCCATAGTCCATTCCACGGAAGTGATCACTTTCCACGGTTTTGGGAGTCGTCATTTCTTCAATCCAGCTTGCAGATACGATTTGCTTGCCATCATAAATACCTTTATTCAGGCACATCAATCCGATTTTCGTCATGTCCTCTGCAGACAAGCAAAGGCCATATCCGGGCGTGCCCAGACCGTCCGGGTCAGAAAACCAGATGTTGCCTTTGGGCGTTTTGCTGATTGTAAATTGCTTGTGTTCTTCCGCTGTTTTCGCCTCAAAGTTGATATGCGGTTTGATGCCCAATGGTTCAAAAAGATAGCGGTTCGCATACTCCACGGTTTTCATGTTGGTTGCCCGATACAGAATTCCCGACAGAATATGCAGACACACCGTCTGATAGTTGAATTCGTCAGTAATACCTTTTCTGCCACCCAGGAAATCAAGGGAAGCATATGTCCAGTTATCACTGGAACAGACTTTCGTCCAGGGATCCCCTTTGCACTTGTAAGGTGCCCGCATGGTCAGCAAGTGCCGGATGGTTACATCGTAGATGGTTTTCTCGCCTCGCTTGATCTTATAGTCGGGGAAATAGTTAAGAACCTTATCGTCAATGCTTCTGATCTGTCCATTGTCCAGGGCAATTCCAATCAACAACGCAATAATGCTCTTTGTGGCTGACATGATATGGGTGCAGTTATCTGTTTTGTAGTCATTCCAGCAGTCAGAATATACTTTCTCGTTATCCTTATAGGCGACTATCTGGCAAATATTGGGCTGTTGTTTCGCTATCAGATCATGTAGTTCTTCCTGATTCATAAGTGCATCTCACTTCCTTTATGCTTGCTAAAACTAAGCATAAGGGAATTAAAAATTGATTTCAAGTATTTTCTTCCCATTCTTCTCTCGAAATTGCAAACACCTTTGTGATTTCATTGACATCATCCGCAAATTCATCCACCTGTTTGCAGCCATAGGCCATAGCGGTTCTGGCAGAGGGATCGTTGGTGTATTTCATGTAGGAATACACCATGTTGAAGGGTGTATTGTTGAAGGTCCAATCCCGGACGGCAATGGCCGCTTCCGCCCCGTAGCCTTTTCGCTGATGGTCTGCGCGGATATGGTATCCGATTTCCGGCTT
>JAZSHO010000195.1:0-25812 GCA_045533345.1 Faecousia sp.
CACCGCTCGATTTTTTGAACACGGCTTAGAACAGGTCAGCGATGGAGGTAGCACCGTGGACGTGCTCGATGGCACGGGCAAACACGGGAGCCACATCCAGGAACTTGATCTTATGGCTGGCGGTATTGCCTACTTCGGGAATGGTGTTCAGGAACAGCATTTCCGTGATGGGGCTTTCCTCGATGCGCTCGTAAGCGGGACCGGACAGAACGCCATGGGTTGCGCAGGCGTAAACAGCCTTTGCACCGCCCACTTCCACCAGAGCCTTGGAGGCATTGCACAGGGAACCGGCGGTATCCACCATGTCATCATACAGGATGCAGGTCTTGCCCTTCACATCGCCGATGATGTTCATGACTTCACTGACATTGGCCTTGGGACGGCGCTTGTCCACGATGGCCAGACCCATATGGACCTTGGCGGCGAAGGCACGGGCGCGGCCCACGGAGCCTACGTCGGGAGAGACAACCACGAACTCGTCATGGTTGAACTTGTCCTCGGGGAACTTATTCATATAGTAATCAACAAAAGTAACATTGCCAACCAGATGATCCAGAGGAATGTCGAAGAAGCCCTGAATCTGAGCGGCATGTAGGTCCATGGTCAAAACCCGGTCTGCACCGGCGGCGGTGATCATGTTGGCGACCAGCTTGGCAGAGATGGGGTCACGGGACTTGGCCTTGCGGTCCTGACGGGCGTAACCAAAATAGGGAATAACAGCGGTGATACGGCCGGCAGAGGCACGATGGCAGGCATCGATCATAACCAGCAGTTCCATGAGATGGTCGTTGACGGGCTTACAGGTGGACTGAACCAGAAATACGTCAGCACCACGAACAGTTTCTTCCAGGGAAACGGAAGCTTCGCCATCAGCAAAATGCTTGACAGTGGCCTTGCCCAGTTCAATGCCCAGTTCCTTACAGATGGTCTTGGCAAATTCGGGGTTGGAGTTACCGCAGAAAACCTGGATGTTTTCACCGTACGCAATCATCGAAAGAATACCTCGCTTCTTTTTCTATGTTTTTTCGTTACTTCTGCTTTCAGCGGATTCTGAAAACAATATTGCGTATCTATTATAGCACTCTTATACCCACAATTGCAACCAAAACCATAGGGAAATAACGCCGAAAAATCGGTTAAGAAATGTTGCACCTTGTGGCAAAGCGACCATAAAATGGAAAAAGGAACAGATCCCGTTAACGAAATTATGTTTGAAAAAGGTCTTGTAGCGGACTAAAGAATGTGGTATAATACTCTGTAAAGCAAGTATCCATTCCGCATCGGAGGAAACCATTATGAACGACAAGCTGATCATTCAGGGTGCTAGAGAGAATAACCTGAAAAATATCGATTTAACCATTCCCAGAGATAAATTGGTGGTCTTTACCGGTCTTTCCGGTTCCGGCAAGTCCAGCCTGGCCTTTGACACCATTTATGCCGAGGGCCAGCGGCGGTACGTGGAGAGCCTGTCCTCCTACGCCCGGCAGTTCCTTGGTCAGATGGATAAGCCCGACGTGGATGCCATCGACGGCCTGTCTCCCGCTATTTCCATTGACCAGAAGACCACTTCCAAGAACCCCCGCTCCACCGTGGGTACAGTGACGGAAATTTACGATTACCTCCGCCTGCTGTGGGCCAGAGTGGGCATTCCCCACTGTCCCAAGTGCGGCAAGGAGATTTCCCGCCAGACCATTGATCAGATCGTGGACCGGATCGAAGCCTTGGGTGAAGGAACCCGGTTTGTGGTGCTTTCTCCTGTGATCCGGGGGAAGAAGGGCGAGCATCAGAAAGTTTTTGAGGATGCCCGGAAGCAGGGTTTTGCCCGTGTCCGGGTGGACGGCATTCTGTACGACCTGACGGAAGAAATCCAGGTGGAAAAGGATAAGAAGCCCACCATCGACCTGGTGGTAGACCGCCTGGTTCTGAAAGAGGGCATCCGGCGCCGTCTGACGGACTCCATCGAAACCGCCTGCTCCCATTCCGGCGGCTTGGTGACCATCGATCTGCCCACCACCAAGGAAGAACTTAGCTTCTCCCAGAACTACGCCTGTGAGGATTGCGGCATCAGTCTGACGGAACTGGAACCCCGGATGTTCTCCTTCAACAACCCCGCCGGTGCCTGCCCCAGCTGTACGGGCCTGGGCTTCCGGCTGGTGGCCGATGCGGATCTGGTGATCCCCGACAAGAGCAAGTCTATTTTCGAGGGTGCCATCCAGGCCTCCGGCTGGCAGAGCGCCCGTACCGACTCTATCTTCCGGATGTATTTCGAGGCCCTGGCCCAAAAATATCATTTTTCGCTGACCACCCCTGTCAGCGAACTGTCCCCTGAGGCTATGGATGTGATCCTTTACGGTACAAAGGGCGAAAAACTGCGGATGTCCTACAACCGGGGCAACGGCATGGGAGTGCTGGAACAACCCTTCGAGGGTATTTTGAACAATATATCCCGCCGTTACCGGGAAACCCAATCTGATGCGGCCCGGAAGGAGCTGGAGGAATGCATGGCCTCCGCCCCCTGTCCCCAGTGCGACGGCGACCGCCTCAGCGACATCGCCCGGGCGGTTACCGTGGGCGGTATCGGCATCATGGATTTCTGCCGCATGAGCATCCGGGAGGAACTGAAATTCATGAACGCACTCCATCTGGAGGGCAATATGGCGGCCATCGCCGACCAGATCGTGAAGGAAATCAAGTCCCGGCTCCAGTTTTTGACGGATGTGGGCCTCAGCTATCTGACCCTTTCCCGGGCCGCAGGCACCTTGTCCGGCGGTGAAAGCCAGCGGATTCGTCTGGCTACCCAGATCGGCTCTTCCCTCATGGGTGTGCTGTATATTCTGGACGAGCCTTCCATCGGTCTGCACCAGCGGGATAATGACAAACTGCTGGGAACACTGAAGCACCTGCGGGACATCGGCAATACGCTGATCGTGGTGGAGCATGACGAGGATACCATGCGGGCCGCGGACTTCATCGTGGACGTGGGTCCCGGTGCAGGCAGTCACGGCGGCGAAATCGTGGCCACCGGTACGTTAGAGGAAATTATTGCCTGCGACCGGAGTATCACCGGTCAGTATCTGTCCGGTGTCAAGAAGATTCCCGTTCCCTCCCGCCGCCGGACCGGAAATGGCAAGGTTCTGGCTGTCCGGGGCGCCAGGGAAAACAATTTGAAGGACGTTGATGTGGAGATTCCTCTGGGAACCCTCACCTGCGTCACCGGCGTGTCCGGCTCCGGCAAGTCCAGCTTGGTCAACGAAGTGTTGAACAAGACTCTGCTGGGCCGACTGAACCATGCCCGGACCCGCCCAGGTGCCTGCCGTTGTGTGGAGGGCATGGAGGCCCTGGACAAGGTCATCGACATTGACCAGAGTCCCATCGGCAGAACGCCCCGGAGTAATCCGGCCACCTATACGGGCCTGTTCAACGACATCCGGGACCTGTTTGCCTCCACCGCCGATGCCAAAATGCGCGGCTATGGCCCCGGCAGATTCAGCTTTAACGTCAAGGGCGGCCGCTGTGAGGCCTGCTCCGGCGACGGCCTGGTGAAAATCGAGATGCATTTCCTGGCGGACGTTTACGTCCCATGTGAAGTTTGTAAGGGCGCCCGGTATAACCGGGAAACCCTGGAGGTTCAGTACAAAGGCAAGAACATTGCCCAGGTGTTGGACATGACTGCGGAGGAAGCGGTGGAATTCTTTGAAAATCTGCCAAAAATCCGCAGAAAAGCCCAGACCCTGGTGGAAGTGGGCCTGGGATATGTGAAGCTGGGCCAGTCCAGCACCACCCTCTCCGGCGGCGAAGCCCAGCGGGTGAAGCTGGCCACGGAGCTGGCCCGGGTATCCACCGGCAAGACCATTTATATTCTGGACGAGCCTACCACCGGTCTCCATGCGGCGGATGTGCATAAGCTCATTGATGTACTCCAGGCCCTGGTGGATGCGGGCAACACAGTGCTGGTCATCGAACACAATCTGGACGTGATCAAAACCGCCGACCACATCATTGACCTGGGTCCCGAGGGCGGCGACGGCGGCGGTTATGTGGTGGCCTCCGGCACCCCCGAAGAGGTGGCCCGGGTGGAAGAAAGCTACACCGGCCAGTATCTGAAAAACTACCTGTAACAAAAAACTCCCGGGCTGGAACCAGCCCGGGAGGGAACCTTATTGATTCAGTTCAAAAGCGCTCAGGGGCAGACAATCGGAAAGCTCCAGCAAAGTGTGGTCGTGGCCCCCTGCATAATCCACTTGAGAAATGGGGCTGCGCAGAGCAGCATCCTTGTTCTGACGGATGGCCATGGTCATGGTGATCCGTGTGCCCTTGCCCTCGGCCCGGTCAATCAGCACCGTGCCGCCGTGGTTGGCTGCGGCGCTGCGGATCAGCACCATGCCCAGACCGATGCCGAAGCGGCTGTCCTCCAGGGTCAGCTGCCGCAGATACCGGTGGAACAGGTGAGAGCGGATGCTGTCATCGATACCCTCACCGCTGTCCTGGACGCTGAGGCGAAGCAACTGCCCCTTCCGGGTCAGTTTGGCTTCAATGCAGCCTTCCTTTGGGGTGAACTTGAGGGCATTGGACAGAATGTTCAGTACAGAGCGTTCCAGCTGCTCCCGGTCTACCAGACCGTAGACCGGTTCGGCGATTCCCTCGTAGGTCAGTCGGATACCGGTGTGGGCCACAGTACTCTGGGCTTTTTCAAAGATTTCCTGCAGTTCTGCTGGGATATCCAGGGTTTCCTGCCGGGAAGTATTGGTATAACGATTGGCATCGGCCATGTTGTTCAAAATCCGCATCATCTGAATCAGTCCCCGGTTCAGCCTGGCTGCCTGGTCCTTTGCATGGGCATCTTCCTGGGCTGCGGCCAGGGGAAACAGATCGTTGGCGGTGATCATGATGCTGGACAGGGGCTCCCGCAGCTCCCGGGCAGCCAGGGCCATGGACCGCAGTTCCCGGTGGTCCTGATCCTGCTCCACGAGGAAAAGATCCCCGTCCTCCCGCTTGGTAACGGACACCCCCAGGCTCTGGCCGGAAAGGCACAGGGTCAGATACAGACAGCCTCCGGAAAAGTCCCGGTATTCTTCCCGTCCGGTCTGAAGCAGCGGTTCTAAGTCCATGCTGGGGGCCAGAAACAGAGCCTTTGCTCCCTCATTGACTTCTGTGATCTTATTTTCTTTTACAAAAAAACCGGGCTGGATCATGTAATCCAGAACGCCCAGTGTATCCTTCTTTTCTTCCATGATGCTCCTCCTGGCTCCATGATAGCTTGCGCAGAATGGGGGAAAACTTTCAAGGCTTCCTTCGACAAACTTCGACTTTACCCCATTTTAGCGGAAAACCACAAAAATAGCAAGGTCTATCCATTAAGAGGTGAAAAAATATGCCGGATACTTCCATTCACAAAGGCCATCGGGAACGTATGATCAAGCGGTTCCGGGAAGAGGGGCTGGACAATTTCACGGATATCCAGGTGCTGGAATTTCTGCTCTTTCCTGTGATCAGTAGAAAAGACACCAATCCCATTGCCCATGCGCTGCTGAATCGCTTCGGCAGCTTGTCCCGGGTCCTGGAGGCCTCCGAGGAGGAACTGCAGAAGGTTGAGGGCATCGGCCCCAAGGCGGCGCTGTTTTTACATATGCTGCCGGAAATCGGAAGATACTATCTGGTGGACAAGAGTACCCAAAGTAAGATTCTCAAAACCATTGACCAGTGCGGCCGGTATCTCATGCCGTTCTTCTTTGGCCGGCAGGTGGAAACGGTGTTTCTGCTGTGCATGGATGCCAAGTGCAAGGTGCTGTGCTGCAAGGAAGTGGGGGAGGGAAGTGTGAATTCTGCGGGAATCTCTGTCAGAAGAATCGTGGAAACGGCCTTATCAGCCAATGCCACCTCTGTGGTTCTTGCCCACAACCATCCCAGCGGCGTGGCGATTCCCTCTCCGGAAGACTACCAGACCACCCACCGGATCGCCGATGCCCTCCGGGCGGTGGAAATCCATCTGGTGGACCATATTGTGGTGGCGGATGATGACTATGTGTCCATGGTCCTATCCGGCCACCGATTCGACGGCAGCCAAAATTTTTGAGGTATCCCTATGGACAAATTCAAGCTTGTATCCGAATACCGTCCCTCCGGCGACCAGCCGGAGGCCATTGAGGCTCTGGTCAACGGTGTGAACTGGGGCCTGCGGGAGCAGACCCTGCTGGGTGTTACCGGCTCCGGCAAAACGTTTACCATGGCATCGGTGATCGAAAAACTGAACCGGCCTACCCTGGTGCTGGCCCACAACAAGACCCTGGCGGCCCAGCTTTGCTCGGAGTTCCGGGAGTTTTTCCCCAACAACGGCGTGGAATACTTCATTTCCTACTACGACTACTACCAGCCGGAGGCCTACATCGCCCACACGGACACCTATATTGAAAAGGATGCCTCCGTCAATGAGGAGATCGACCGGCTGCGCCACAGCGCCACCTCCGCCCTTTTTGAGCGACGGGACGTGATCGTGGTCAGTTCCGTCAGCTGCCTTTACGGTCTGGGTGACCCCATCGATTATAAAAGCATGGTCATTTCTCTCCGGGTGGGTCAGGAATACCCCCTGGACG
Source organism: Faecousia sp. (assembly GCA_045533345.1). Lineage (GTDB taxonomy): Bacteria > Bacillota > Clostridia > Oscillospirales > Oscillospiraceae > Faecousia. Next base: position 6,591 of record JAZSHO010000195.1, read on the forward strand.
ATGTGCTGCGGAAACTGGCAGAGATCCGCTATGAGCGCAATGACCTGGACTTCTCCCGTAACAAATTCCGCCTCCGGGGTGACACCCTGGAAATCTATCCCGCCTACTGGTCCGGAAAGGCCATCCGGGTGGAATTTTTCGGCGACGAGGTAGACCGGATCAGTGAGATCAACGCGGTATCCGGTATGGCGGAGCGCTTTTTGGACCATGTGGCCATCTATCCCGCCAGCCACTATGTTGCATCCAAGGAAAAACTCCATCGGGCCATGCTGGAGATCCAGCGGGAATGCGATGAGCAGGTGGCCTGGTTCCGGGCCCAGGATAAGCTGATCGAAGCACAGCGTATCGCCCAGCGGACGGCCTATGACCTGGAAATGCTGACGGAGATCGGCTTCTGCAATGGCATTGAAAACTATTCCCGTGTGATCCAGGGCCGTGCCCCCGGTACCCCGCCCACTACGCTTCTGGATTACTTCCCTGAGGACTTCCTCATGTTCATCGACGAAAGCCATGTGACCCTGCCCCAGACCCGGGCCATGTACGCCGGTGACCGGAGCCGGAAGGATGCTCTGGTGAACTACGGCTTCCGTCTGCCCTCGGCTTATGACAACCGCCCCTTGAACTTTAAAGAATTTGACGAGAAGATCAACCAGGTGATCTACGTTTCCGCAACTCCCGCGGAATATGAGAGGACCCGCTCCGGCCAGACGGTGGAGCAGGTGATCCGTCCCACGGGTCTGCTGGACCCCATTGTGGAGGTCCGCCCAATTGAGGGCCAGATCGACGATCTGATTGGGGAGATCAACACCCGCACCGCGAAAAATGAACGGGTCCTGGTGACGACACTGACCAAGAAAATGGCGGAAGACTTGACGGTCTATCTGACCAAGGCGGGCATCAAGGTCCGCTATATGCACTCGGATATCGGTGCCATGGAGCGAATGGAGATCATCCGGGACCTGCGGATGGCAAAATTCGATGTTCTGGTGGGCATTAACCTCCTCCGGGAAGGCCTTGACCTGCCGGAGGTGAGTTTGGTGGCCATTCTGGATGCGGACAAGGAAGGCTTCCTGCGGTCGGAAACCAGCTTGATCCAGACCATCGGCCGTGCCGCCAGAAACGCGGAGGGCCGGGTCATCATGTACGCGGACAATGTGACGCCCTCTATGCGTGCGGCCATCGACGAAACAGCCCGCCGCCGGGACATCCAGGACGCCTACAACAAGGCCCATGGAATCGTACCCAAGACCATTATCAAGTCTGTCCGGGATCTGATTGAAATTTCTTCCCCCACCGCCGAACGGAAGGGTCGAACCGGCGTGAAGATGACCAAGGCAGAGAAGGAAAAGGAAATCGCCCGCCTGGAGAAGCAGATGAAGGAAGCTGCCCGTATGATGGAATACGAGTATGCCGCCGTGCTTAGAGATCAGATCATCGAACTTCGGGGCAATGGCTTATAATCAAAAAATCCCCCGGATGATATTCATCCGGGGGATATACACATTTGCTTAGTTCAAATAGCTTTGAAGGGTTTCGAAATCCTCAATGGTTGTCTTGTCATTTTTACGGCTAAAGACCAATGTCCGGCCATCTTCAATTTCAATAAGTATGCAGTTGCTGGTGTCCAGATCCGCGACAATGATGTAATCGCCCCAAGTATCATTGTGCCAGATACCGGCACGGAGGGTGCTGTCATCATAACAATAATCAATCCGCTCACCATCCTCTGCAAGATCAGTCAGCTGGGCAGATACGATATCCTCATATCGAATGGACATGGAATACTTAGCGGAGGTAACTTCGACCATTTCCTCACTGAAGTATACCTTGACGGTGTTGTTGGACTGGCGGATGGCGAAGAAAAGCATCAGAGCAATCAGTCCGACAGCAAAGAGAATGTGCTTGAGGGAAAAATAATCGCGGAACTTCATGGAAAAACCTGCCTTGTAGAAAGAATACCCATAAATTATATCACAGATATGGGGATTTGCAAGCAAAACCGCAAAAAGAGATAAAAAATCCCCTCCGGACGAGCCGGAGGGGACATTGGTTTAGAAGAAATTCAATTCAGGAGAACTGAATTACTGCTGAGCCTTACGGGCAGCCAGATCTTCCTGAACCTTGGCCAGGGTCTTCTTGTCCAGGTTGTAGACAATAGCCAGACCGATGAACTGCAGAACGCCGGAGAGCAGGTAGAAGATAGCAGCCTGGTAACGCATACGCAGAGCGACCTCGAAGGTCTGGTTGCCGCCGTTGGCCTCAACGAAGCCCAGAGCGCCAGCGACCATCAGGCCCAGAGAGGGTCCGATGCCCTGTGCCAGCTTACGGAAGAAGCTGTGCAGAGCGTAGGTGGTGCCCTCTTCGCGGACACCGGTCTTCCACTCGCCGTAGTCCATAGCGTCGGCCATCAGAGACCAGGACACTGCGGAGTACAGACCGCCGCCCAGACCAGCGATCAGGGAGCAGCCAGCCCAGATGAACATACCGGTGGTGTTGGCGGGCATGGGAACGATGACCAGCAGAGCGTAGCCGATCATGGTGACGATGGCACCGACGGTGACGGATTCCTTCTTGCCGTACTTCATGACGATCTTACGGGCGAAGGGCATGAAGGCGAACATGGGCAGGTAGGAGATCATACCCATAACGCCGGACAGGGAAGCAGCGTGGAAGTAGGACTGGTACATAGCGGTGGTAGCGTACTGAGCACCGTACATACCGATGAACTGACCGACAGGAGCCAGGGTGGCGCCGACAGCAGCACGGTTGCGGAAGAAGGAACCGAAGGACTTGAAGATGTTGAAGTTGGGCTTGTCACCCTCGTCGTTGCACTTGACATCCTGCTCAACGCGGATGACAGTGTTCTTGATCATGTACTGGAAGCAGATGAAGCCGACACCGCCCATGATCAGGGCAGCCCAGAAGACCACATTGCCCTTCAGCTCGTTGTTGCCGTCGTAGATCAGGAAGGGCAGGATGATGGCGGGAGCCATGTTGCCCACCATGGAGCCGACGGAACGGAACACGGACAGAGAAGCGCGGTCGCCGGGATCATTGGTGATCAGGGACAGCAGGGAGCCGTAGGGAACATTGGCGATGGTGTAGAATGCATCCCACAGGATATAGCCGACCACGAACAGGACATACTTCATGACCATGGGAGCGTTGGGGAAGGGCAGGAACATTGCTGCGCCAGCCACCAGCAGGCCGATGGAACCGACCCAGATGTACTGCAGGAACTTGTTGCGTTTATAGGTGTGCTTGTCAGCATCGACCATTGCACCAATGACGGGGTCATTGATGGCGTCCCAGACCTGCACGATGATCATCAGGATAGCCATAGCTTCCAGAGAGACCTGCATGTACTGAGTCCAGAAGACGGAAACGGTGCCCTTCAGGGCAAAGCTCATGTTACAGCCGAGGTCGCCTGCAGCATAAGCCAGCTTGTCCTTGGCGCCAAACTTGCGATAGCCGTTGGCATCAAGGGTTACGGGTTTTGCCATAATTTCTTCCTCCTTGTTTTTTGTGATCTTGGCAGACCACTTCAATATGATTATTATAACTTATGAACGAAATGTTACATAGGGACAAAAAGGCGTTTTTGTGACACAAAGAAACGATTTATTGCCGATATAATTTATACATTATACACAATTGACAAAGTTGTTGCATTTTACGTAAAATGTGCTATATTAATTGGTAAATCGGAAATTTGGAGTGCAATACTATGTACAAAATGTGCAAAACTGAGCAATCCGCCCAGCGTCAGCATCTGCTGGAACAGGGGCTTCTGAAAGCAATGCTCACGCATCATTATGACGAAATCTCTGTCAGCGATCTGTGCCAGAGCATTGGAATCCCCAGAAAGTCTTTCTACCGTTATTTTTCCGGCAAGGACGGTGCGCTCCATGCCTTGATCGATCACACGCTGCTGGAGTATGAAGGATTTTCTAACGCAAACAGGGACGGGGAAGCTCGTACCTACCAGACTGACCTGGAGCGGATGTTCCAGTTCTGGAAGCAGCAAAAACCGCTGCTGGATGCCCTGGCCCGAAGCGGCCTCAGCGGTGTGCTGATTGAGCGATCCGTGTCCCATGCCCTTTCCGAAATCGGTGTTCCCAAGCGTTATCTGGTTCAGCAGGTTCCGGAACTTCGGATCCAGGCCACCATGTTCGGTGTCTGCGGTCTGATGCTTATGGTCACCAACTGGCACAAAGAAAACTTCGCCCAGGAACCCTGGCAAATGGCCCAAATTGCGGTCAAGCTGGTTACGGAGCCTTTGTTCATGGTCCCCGGTCTATAAACATACTGCCGCCTTTGTACATTGTGTGCAAAGGCGGTTTTTGCATTTGTATAAAGGGTGTCACAATTGGGTTGATTTGTCCCTTGCTGGGCGGTGACAATCATCGGTATAATGATAAGGTAAAAAGGGAAGTATGTGTTCCCTTTCATGAACTTATGGATAAGGAGAGTTGATTCCTATGGCTCAGTTTGTAAAGCTCCAGGCAGAAGGCCTGGAAAAGCTCCGTAATGTGAATCCCTGCCTCATTTCCTACAACGTGGAAATGACCGAAGTTACCGGCGGTACTTTCTGGAAGGCCTATACCGATGCTCAGATCGATGGCACTGAAGCCGTTCCCGTTCCCGATTTCTCCAAGGGCATGGGCGCTATGCACCAGTGGTACGACCCCATCGACACCACCAATCCCCGGCTTATTAAGCTGGCCAAGGAACTGGGTCAGTGCTGGGTCCGTGTTTCCGGCACCTGGGCAACCCGTACTTACTATGATTTTGACGGTACCGGCGTGATGCCCGAGGGCTACAATAACCACCTGCGGAAAGAGCAGTGGGTCAACCTGTGCAACTTTGTCAAGGCCGTAGGCGGCCGGCTTAAGATCTCTGTTGCCAACTGCGACGGTCTGCACTCCCACGACGAGCCCTGGAATCCCAGCCAGGCCAAGCTGATCTTTGATCTGAGCCGGGAACTGGGCTGCCCCATCGAGGCTGTTGAGTTCGTAAACGAGCCCAATATGCTGAAGAATACCGGTTTCCCCAAGGACTACACCGCTGCCGACTTCCGTCGTGACCAGGATATTTTCCACAAGTGGGTCCGGGAGAACTATCCCGAGTGCACCATCATCGGACCTTCCGATACCGACCCCAACGCCATGAGCGTGGATGCCGACGGCAATCCCCATCCCTGGGCCGCCGGCGGCGACACCGCAGGCATTGCTGCCGCTCTGGCTTATTGCTCCACCGGCGATCTGATGGACGGCTGCACCGAAAAGCTGGATATTTTCTCCTATCATTACTACAACGGTGTTTCCGAGCGTATGGCTGCCATGATGCCCTCCGCATTCACTCCCTTTGAGGGCTGCATGAGTGAGGAATATCTGGGGGCCGCTGCCCATACTGCCCGCTGCTTCCTCAGCTACCGGGACAAGTATGCTACCCCCGGCGGTGAAATGTGGGTTACCGAGTCCGGCGACGCCGGTGCCGGCGGCCACACCTGGGCCTCCACCTACGCAGAAGTGGTCCGTACTCTGAACGAGATCGGCTCCTTCGCTTCCGTCACCGACGGCGTTATTTTCCACAACACCCTGGCTTCCTCCGACTACGGCTGGCTGAAGCACGGCACCTTCGTGCCCCGTCCCAGCTACTTCTCCGTGCTGCTGTGGAAGAAGCTGATGGGCAACACCGTCTATGCCTCCGGCGAAGCTATCCGCCCCGGCGCTCACGTCTACGCCCACTCCCGTGCGGACGGCAAGGACGGCATTGCTTACCTGGTGATCAACACCTCCTGGACCGAGTCCACCACCGTGGAACTGCCCAAGGAAGCCGAGGCCTACGTCCTCACCGGTACCACCGGCATGCGCTCCCGTACCATGAGCCTCAACGGCAAGGAACTGGTTTTGGGCGAAAACGATGAACTGCCTGCTCTGGAAGGCGTCCAGGTTTCCGGCACCGTGGAAGTGGCTCCCGGCAGCTGCGCATTCTTCGTTCTGTAAGATATCCCAATATACAACAAATGCCCTCCGTTTTCACGGAGGGCGTTTTCTTGTGTGGACGGTAAATGCATGTATGCAGCAGGAAAGATATGTCATTCCGAGCAAGGCTCTGCCGCGTCGAGGAATCTTCGCATTTGGTTTATGTTTGCAGTAAAATTGGTGCCAAGATCCTTCGACTCGCCTGCGGCTCGCTCAGGATGACAAGCTTTTTAGATTTTTATGCGTCCTTCAGCTGTCGTGCCAAAGCCTTGGTGACCTCGGCGCAGCGGTGAGCGGCAATCCGCTCGAAGGTGGGGTAGTCCATCTCAGCGCTGTCGTCCGCTTTGTCGGAAATGGCCCGGAGAATCACGAAGGGCAGCCGATTCCGGTATGCGGTCTGGGCGATGGCGGCGCCTTCCATTTCGGTGCAGAGGCCCTGGGTCCGGGAAATGATCTGCTCCTTCAGTACCTTTTCTGCCACGAACTGGTCGCCGCTGGCCACGCGGCCGATCTTGGTGTGGCCGGGGTTGAGGCTTTCCGCCGCTGCGAAGGCATAACCGATGAGGGTATCGTCGGCGGGGAAGGTGACGGTGTCCATGCCGGGAACTTTGCCCATTTCATAGCCGAAGTGGACGCAGTCAAAGTCGTGGTACATGGCATCCTTGCTCACCACCAGATCGCCGATGTCCAGAGCCGCGTTCAGAGAACCGGCGATGCCGGTATTGATCAGATGGGTGACCCCGTAGCAGTCGCAGAGGATCTGGGCGCACATGGCAGCGTTGACCTTGCCCACGCCGCACTGAACGATGACCACGGGGGTGCCTTCCAGCTTGCCTTCGTAGAATTCCATGCCGGTGCGGCAGGAGGTGGTCATGCCCTCCAGGCTTTCCTTGAGGGTCTCAATTTCGATTTTCATTGCGCCGATAATGCCGAGTTTTGTCATAATCTTTCTCCTTATTCCGGGTAAACCAGCCGGGTGTCATCAATGGTTTCCAGCAGGTTTGCGTACTTTGCGCCCCAGTAATTGGCCATGGGCAGATTCATATCCAGGTAATTGCCGCAGTCCTTGGCAGAGGCACCGGGAACCTCGCCCCGGAAGTCCCGGATGAAGCGGAAGCAGTTCAGCACCAGGGGGACGATGTCTTTGGACTCCAGATCTCCTGCCAGCAGCAGGTAAAAACCGGTGCGGCAGCCCATGGGACCGAAGTACAGCACCCGATCCTTCCACTGCGGATCATTGCGCAGGTAGGTGGCAGCCAGATGCTCCATGGTGTGGATCTCTGCGGTGTTCATGACAGGTTCGCCGTTGGGCTTGGTCAGCCGCAGGTCAAAGGTTGTGACGGTTTCCGCACCAACCTTATCCTTCCGGGAAACGTACAGACCGGGCTGCAGTTTAATGTGATCGATGGTAAAACTTGTGATCTTTTCCATATAGGCTCCTTTTTTATAGTGTGGAGTGTGGAGAGTGAAGAGTGGAGTTGAGGGTTTTTGTAGTTGCGGACAGCATTTTTCTCAGTTCTTCACAATCCGCAAGAATGCTGGTAAATTGTTCTTCGGTCAGAAAGTCGGTTTCATAAAGCAATTCAATCCAATACTTGCTTTCTGCGCATTCCTTCAGTGAAATGTATATTTTGGAAAGAAAGTCTTTTTTGCTGATGGCACACTCTGCTTCCGCAAGATTCGAGCCAATACTCGTTCCGCTTTTCAAAAGCTGTTTTGACAGAACATACTCATGCTTTTCATCGCAAAGATATTTGTAAAGCTTTACGATTCTAACAGCAAAACGTTTGCTTTTCAGCTTTGCGGTTTGCTCCATAACTTCACTCTCCACTCTTCACACTTCACTCTTTATTTGTTTTTTTCGCAATTTACAGCGTCAATGGCAATGACCAGAAGCAGACCGGGAATTTCATTGGCAGGGTCCCGGTAGTGCATGGCGTAGGTATCGGTCCAGTTGAAAACCTCTTTGGAGATGGAGAGCACTTCTCTATTTCCGCAGGTGACCCGGTAGTCCCAGCCCATCAGATCCCCTTCCACATCCCAGTTCTTGTAATCCACCTGGTAGCGGGGGAGAAAGAGGGTGAATTCTTTCCGGACAGTGCCCACTACCTGGCCCCGGATGAGGATCTCAAAGGTAGGGGTGAAGGCGAAAAGCTTTTGTCGGATGTAACCCACTTCCGCACTCCGTTCATCCGCCCGGCGGTCATACACATGGAACTGATGCCCCAGAGCCAGGAAAGCCTGTTCTACCTCGTAGCGGATCTCACCGGTTTCGTCGTATACGTAGTAATTGTCTGTCAGCGTAAACATACGCTGTTTGATCAGCAGTTTCACGGTACCGCCTCCTTATCAATATAAGGATAGCACAGGAAGCGATTCTTTGCAAGAAAAATGGGGCTGTGCCAAAGAAACGCAGCCCCATTCCCGGAGGAAGGGGCTGCGGAAAATGCCAGATCACGTGTGACCGTTCAAGCGATAATCGATGATCATTTCGATGGTGGCCCGGTCTTCGTCAGAAAGCTTCGCGATGCGGGCGGTCAGAGAATGGAAATCCTGGGGAGTTTCTTTGCCGGTTAAAATGTAATCGGTGCTGACATCCAGAATTTGACTCAGATGAATCAGGTTGTCAATCCGGATAGCCTTGACGCCCCGCTCCAGATTGGAAATCATCTGTATGGAAACCTGCATCTTTTCTGCCAGCCGCTCCTGGGTGTAGCCATGGTGCTTTCGCAGCTGCTGGATCCGCTTTCCAATTTCAACCAAATCGGCTTCTAGCATAGCATCACTCCTAAAGCCTTAGGATCAAAAACCAATCTCAAAGTGCAGGGCGGTGCATCTGAGGACTGGCTTTGTTAATCTGAAGGTGTCATAATTAATTTAATACAAAAAAAGGAAAAAAGCAAGGGTGATATTGTATATAACAGGAAAAATCCCCGAAAAAGATATGAAAAATATTCTAACCACTAGATATAGTGGGGCATGCAAAAAGCACTGTCATTATTTGGTGCATTTTGACGTAGAAATGTTGAAATTTGTATGCTATTTTATTATTTGGTAAATTATGGGAACGGTGAAAAAGGTCCCGCCCCAAACAATGCGCTACCGGAGAGAAAGCTATGACACAAAAAGAATTAAAGAGGCTGAGCCGCTCGGAACTTCTGGAACTTCTTCTGATCCAGACCAAGGAAAATGAACGACTGATGAAGCAGCTGACAGAGGCGGAGGAACGGATCACCCGGCGGGATTTGAAGTTGGAAAATGCCGGCGATCTGGCCCATGCTGTGCTGGAAGTCAACGGTGTTATGGAGGCGGCCCAGGCTGCTGCCCGGCAATACCTGGATAACATTGCAATTATGGAGAAGCAGACCCAGGAGAAATGCCAAACCATGCTGGAGGAAGCACGCCGGGAGGCGGAGCAGATCCGGGAACATGCGCTCCGGGAACAGCAAAATCTGGAAATGAAGATGAAGGGAATCTATGATCTTCTGGGTTCCCTTGGCACGGAACGTTAACAATGCAGAGGGAAGACTCTATGAAATACACAACGCTGCCCAATTCCGAAGAACTGGAACAGGAATTAAAACGGGAACAGTACAAAGACAAATATAGAAAAACCTTAAAAAGCACCGTATTTGCGTTGATTACCGCTTCGGCGGCTGCGGTGCTGGTGGCGACTCTGTGGCTGCCTGTGCTGCAGATTTTCGGTGCTTCTATGACGCCCACCCTGCGGGAGGGAGAAATTGTGGTTTCCGTGAAGCTGAAGGAGATGCATCCCGGGGATGTGGTGGCGTTTTACTATGGCAACAAGGTTTTAATTAAGCGCTATATCGCAGGCCCCGGTTCCTGGGTGGATATCCGGGAGGATGGAACGGTTTTCGTGGATGGCGTGATGCTGGAGGAACCCTATCTGGAGGAAAAGGCCTTTGGCATCAGTGACCTGGAATTCCCATACCAGGTGCCGGAGGGCAGTTATTTCCTCATGGGAGATCAACTTCAACCATACTGCTGATTGTTGTCATGCTCGTAGGTCTGTCTTTGCTCCTGTATCCCAGCATTAGCGATTATTGGAATTCCAGAGTGCAGTCTTATGCGGTGGCGGGCTATCTTCAGGAGGTGGCCGTTCTGGACAATGACAAATACGAAGCCCTTTGGGACGAGGCGATTCAATATAACCAATCTCTGCTGACCCGTGAAAACGAATACATGCTCACGGATGATCAAAAAGCGGTTTACGAAGAAGTTCTAAACATCGGCGGGAACGGTATTATGGGTTATGTGGAAGTTCCTGCCATTGGCGTCAGCTTACCCATTTACCACGGAACCGAGGAATCGATTTTGCAGGTGGCCATCGGCCATCTGGAATGGACCAGCCTGCCCACCGGCGGCGAAAACACCCATTGTGTGATTTCCGGTCACCGGGGGTTGCCTTCTGCCCGGCTGTTTACGGATCTGGATAAGATGGTGGAGGGGGACTACTTCCTTCTGCATGTGCTGGATGAAACGCTGACCTACCAAGTGGACCGGATTCGGATTGTGGAACCCCACAAAACGGAAGATTTGCTGGTTCAGCAGGGAGAGGATCTTTGCACCCTGGTGACCTGCACCCCCTATGGAATCAATACCCACCGGCTGCTGGTTCGCGGCCATCGGACGGATGATATTGAGGAGGCCCAGGAGGTTCGGGTCACCGCTGACGCGGTGATTGTTGAAAAAATGGTGGTGGCTCCATTCGTGTTGGCACCCATCCTGTTGATCATGCTGATCGGCTTACTGATTTTAGACCCCAAGAAAAAGAAACGGAGGTGACCCAAATGAGAAAACATCTGCTGTGCGTTCTGTGCTGTGTGTTGCTGCTGTCTGCGCTGCCGCTGGCGGTCGCAGCGCGGGATGTACCGGATTTGAGTCGTTTGGGTTCTGTTTCCGTGACCCTCAGCCATAAAGGGGAACCGGTAACCGATGGCAGTTTCACCCTTTACCGGGTAGCGTATGTGGCGGATAACAACGGGAAATATTCTTTCCGATTGATCGATGCCTTGTCTGACAAGGGAATCCGTCTTGAAAATCTGTCCGATTCTCAGCTTGCTGCACAAATAGAGGCAGCAATTCAAAGCGCCGGCATTACGGGTGTTACGGAAACGGCAGACGACAATGGAAAGGTATCCTTTTCGGAGCTTTCTCTTGGCCTGTATCTTTTGGTTCAGCAGGATGCTGCTCCGGGCTACAATCCTGTGGAACCCTTCCTGGTAGCGGTGCCGAATCTGCACAACGGTATCTATCTATACGATGTGGACGCCTCACCCAAGATGGAGCTGGAGCCTGCTCCCACCACCGAACCTACGGAAACAACGGAGTCCACTACGCCAACCACCGTCCCCGGTAAGCTGCCCCAGACAGGTCAGAACAACTGGCCGGTGCCTGTTCTGATGGTGGTGGGCATGCTGTTCGTGGCAGCAGGCTGCTGGCTCCTGCTTTCCGGAAAGGAAAAACACCATGAGGAGTAAGCTGGGCGCCCTGTTGATTGTTGTGGGATCCGTGCTGGTTTTTGCGGCTTTGGCACTTTTTCTATCCAATTATCGGGAACAGGAGCAGGCAGGTGCTGCTTCGGCCAAGGCTATGCCGCAGATTGTGGAGGCCATCCATCAGCGGCAGGAGGAATCCGTCTCCCGGCAGGAACCGGCCCACACGGCTGTGGAAACGCGGCGAATGGAAGCCGTTACAGTCAATGGCTTCGACTATGTGGGATTCGTGGGAATTCCGGCGCTGGAACTGGAACTGCCCATTATCAGCCAGTGGAATGACTACCGGTTAAAGTATGCACCCTGCCGGTATTGGGGGGATATGTACACCGAGGATCTGGTGGTCATGGCCCATAATTATCCCACCCATTTTGGCGGTCTGGCAGACCTGCGGGCAGGGGACCTGGTGACGGTGACGGATATGGATGCGGTTACCTTCACCTACGAAGTGATTGCGGTGGATATTCTGGACCCGTATGCCACGGAGGATATGATCGCGGGAGAATACGATCTGACGCTTTTTACCTGCACCTATGGCGGGGCCAGCCGTGTGACAGTCCGCTGCGACCGCATGGAAGAAAAATAAAAATTTCGCAGTTTGGAATCCGCCGGAAATACGTTTCGGCGGATTCCTGAACATTATTGTAAAGTTTTTATGGAAACTAAAACAAGTTTCGACAGCTTTTGTATTTTTTATTAAATATCTGGAATCGGCTTGCATTTTTTATCGAATAATGCTAAAATACTATTGACTATACCGTAAAGGCAGGGATATGCTATGGCGAAAAACGATTTCGATATCGATTTCGATTTTGAGGAAGAATATGGATTCGACCCCAAAGCCGTTTTAGGTTCAGAATTTGAAGATGATGATCTGGATTTTTCCGATCTTGATGATATTGACCTGGGCCTGGAAGAGCCCGAAGCACAGGAAGAGGAGCCCGACTACTCCGACTTTGATGTGGATTCTCTGGATCTGGAGGATTTGAAGCTGGACGAGGAGCTGCCTGCTGAGGAAGCTGAGGAAGCGGATGTCCAGGAAGAAGATCTCTTTGATGTGGATGATTTCGAGGACGCGTATAACGCGGACGACGAAGATCTGATGGATTTCTCCCGCCGTGCCACCTTCTTCGATGCCCCTGAGGCACCCAAAGAGGCTGAGACTGCCCCTGCTTATGAAGAAACTCCCTATGAGCAGGCTGTTGTTGAGGAGGAGATCTCCCAGCAGCTGCAGCAGATGCAGGACGAGGACGATCTGGAAGACGAGGACGATGAGCCCGATGCCGAGGAAGCTGCCGAAGCGGAGGATGCTCCCCGCCGCCGTCCCTCTGAACGGAAGAAGAGAGAGCCTATCAAGATTACGGTTCCTCCCGTTGTGATGAAGATCGTTTCTCTGTATATTCCTCCCAACCCCAAGGAGGCGTTCAATCCCCAGCCCGATCCCAACAACCCCCGTCGGCGCCGCAGAAAGTCCAAGCTGCAGATCTTTAAGGAAGCCTACCTTCCCACGGTTCTGGCCTGCCTGTCTTTGGTGCTGATCCTGGTTCTGTGTGCCGGTGCCATCGGTAATGCCATTGACCGCAAGCGGGTCAATGACAAGGCACAGCAGGAATCCGAACAGGCAGCTGCCAATGAGGCAGAGCGCGTGGCCCAGGAAGCAGAGGCCATCATGGACGAGGCGGAAATTATGGCAGCCGGCTACAACTATGAGGGTGCCATCGGCCTGCTGGATTCTTTCTCCGGTAAGATCGAGGACTATCCCGAGATGGTCACCATGAAGTCTGAGTTTGTGGAAGCCCAGAGCAAGCTGGTGGAATGGAGAGATCCCAACAGCATCCCCAATCTGGCGTTCCATGTTCTGATTGCCGACCCCGGCCGCGCTTTTGCAGATGACCAGTACGGTGGTAAGTATAACCGCAACTTCGTTACCATTGCCGAGTTCTCCAAGATTCTGGAGCAGCTGTATATCAATGGCTACGTGCTGGTGGACTTCAATAGCTTCACCGATAACAGCTCCGGCCTCAATGGCTATGAGAGCATTTCCGCCAAGACCATTTATCTGCCCGAGGGCAAGAAGCCTGTGATGATCACGGAAACCATGGTCAACTACTTCACCTACACGACCGACAGCAACGGCGACGGCGCTCCCGATGCAGGTGGTGACGGCTTCGCCAGCAAGCTGGTTGTGGATGCTGCCGGCAATGTGAAGGCAGAGTATATCGATGCCGGCGGCCAGACCCAGGTTGGTGACTATGATCTGGTTCCCATTCTGGAAACCTTCATTAAGACCCACCCCGATTTCGTCTACCGCGATGCCCGCGCTACCCTGGCAGTCTGTGGCTACGACGGCATCTTTGGCTACCGGATCAACACCTCTGTGATCTCCACCAAGGGCAACGATTACTACAATGAGCAGGTTGCCGGTGCTACCCAGGTTGTCAATGCTCTGCGCAGCCACGGCTACACCCTGGCCTGCTACACCTTCGACAACATTCCCTATGGCACGAAGAACGCCAACCAGATCTCCGAGGACCTGAAGTACTGGACCAACCAGATCACCCCCGTTCTGGGTAATGTGGATGTACTGGTTTACGCACAGACCAGCGATATCGGCGACTACACCGGAAACAAGTACACCGTCCTGCACAATGCCGGCTTCCGTTACTTCGTTTCCAATGCAGATGTGGCCTCCACCAACGTCAGCAGCGATTACGTCCATCAGAAGCGTCTGATGGTCACCGGCGAAAACATGTACTGGAAGTCCGCTTCCTTTGACGGCATTTTCGATTGCAACGTGGTTCTGGATCTGGCAACCCGCGGTGGTCAGGTGCCCCACTAATCCAAAGCTTTGCGGGCCGGGAATTCCCGGCCCGCTTTTCATCCCCGTGTCATTGCGAACCGGCGCACACGCCTGTGGCAATCTCCCAGAAAGAAGGTGTTCTTGTGGAACTGAAACCCGGCAAATACCGCCACTTCAAGGGCGGCGAATATGAACTGATCGGCATTGCCTCCCATTCGGAAACTTTGGAGCCTATGGTGGTTTACCGTGCCCTTTACGGCGAAAGAGGCCTCTGGGTTCGCCCCGCCACCATGTGGACAGAATGGGTGGACAAAGGGGATTACCATGGCCCCCGGTTCTGCTATATGGAAGAATAAGAAACAGCCACCCGAAAGGGTGGCTGTTTTGCGGTTTATGCAGTTTTCATCCGGTCGAAGCCGTGGATCCAGTCGGCTTTCAGCAGGTATGTAACAAATACAATGCCGCTTAAAGTCCAGGTGAGGGGATAGGCCCAGGATACCACCTCCAGCTGGTGGATGAAGGAGATGGTCACGGTAATGTAGGTGACGCGAATCAGACACCAGCACACCAGCATGGTCAGCATAGGCACGGTGCTTTTTCCGGCGCCCCGGAGAATGCCCGCCGCGCAATGGGAGAAGGCCAGCAGACAGTAGAACAGGCAGATGGTGCGCATATGCCGGATGCCGAAGTCCACAACCGGGGCAGAATCATTGAAGAAAGAAATCATCTGCGGTGCAAACAGGTAGCACGTAACGCCGATCAGCTCCGCCATCAGACAGGAGCAGCAGATACCGAAACCGATGCCTTTCTTCACCCGGTCGTGCTTTCCGGCACCCAGATTCTGTCCCACGAAGGTGGCAAGACCCTGGCTGAAACAGGTGACAGGCAGGAAGGCAAAGCCTTCGATCTTGGAGTAAGTGCCGCAGCCGGCCATGGCGGCAGCGCCGAAGCTGTTGATATTGCTCTGGACCACCAGATTGGCAAAGGCAATGACAGAATTCTGAATGCCCGAGGGAAGACCGATGCGGATAATGCTGCGAAGACTCTGGGGATCAAAGGAAATATCCCGGACAGACAATTGGTAAGGCCCGTCAGCCCGAAGCAGATGAATGCAGCACAGCAGCGCGCTGATGCCCTGGGAAATGGTGGTGGCCATGGCGGCGGAACCGACACCCCAGTGAAACACGGCCACGAACAGCAGGTCCAGCACCACATTCACAAAGGTGGAGAAGATCAGATAGTACAGGGGATGCTTGCTGTCGCCTACAGCGTGGAGAATGCCCACGAAGATGTTGTACATGACCGTGAACATACCGCCGCAGAAATAGTAGCGGAAATAGCTGATGGACTGGGGCAGAACTTCCTCCGGGGTGCCCATCCAGCGCAGAATGGTGGGGGTGAAAGCAACGCCGAAAACAGTCAGTGCGATGCCGGACGCCAGGCCGAAGGCCACATCCGTATGGATGGCCTTGCCCATGGAATCATAGTCCTGGGCACCGTAGAACCGGGCAATGATCACACCGGCACCCATGGCCATGCCGTTGAAAAAGCCAATGAGCATGAAAATCAGGCTTCCGGAGGAACTGACCGCTGCCAGGGCGGTATCTCCCAGGAACTTTCCTACCACCCAGGAGTCGAAGGTATTGTAAAACTGCTGGAAGATCTGGCCCAGCAGGATCGGCATTGCGAACATCAGCATGCCTTTCCAGATGGGACCTTCCGTCAGCGATAGTTGCTTTTTATGCATGGTATGCACTTCCTTAGCTGATAAAGCGTTGCGATGCAACAATGCTGTTATACTCCTCCCGGAGAAAAAAGTCAAGTTGCCCGCAAGAAAATCCCATTTTCGGGCAAGCTAGGGAAGGAGGGATGAAAATGACGGAAAGACAATATAATCAGCTGGTGCAGGAGATGAGCCCCAAGTCCCCCATGGGCCGGGACTGCTTCAATGCCTTCTGGATCGGTGGTGCCATCTGCACCATCGGGCAGCTTTTTATGAATCTGTATATCAACATGGGCCTGGAGAAACAGGACGCAGGGACCCTGGCGTCCATGTCCCTGGTGGTCCTGTCGGCGATTCTGACAGGACTGAGCCTCTACGATGACGTTGCCAAGCATGCCGGTGCCGGAACTCTGGTCCCCATTACAGGCTTTGCCAATTCCGTAGCGGCCCCGGCGGTGGAATTCAAAACCGAGGGGTTCATCCTTGGCGTGGGCGCGAAGATGTTTACGATTGCGGGGCCGGTGATTGTGTACGGAATCACGGCTTCCGTAGTCTACGGCTTCATTTACTGGCTTACGACTGTTCTGTAACACAGGAAACAGAAAATCAAACTGTTAAAACACTGGAAAGAGCCAAGACCATAATAAGTACCGGGCCAGTCGAAAGGACTGACCCGGTATTGCGGTTATTTCATGTATTTTGCCCGGTATTCACCCGGAGTGAGGCCGGTATAGCGCTTGAAGACCCGGGAGAAGTGCCCCTGAGAAGAAAAACCCAGGAAATTTCCGATGGCAGTCAAAGACTTGTCGGAATAGCGAAGCAGACGTTTTGCTTCGCCGACCTTCTCTTTCAGAATAAAGTCGGTCAGACTTTCTCCTGTTTCGGCAATAAACTTTCGGGACAGATAGGGCCTGCTGAGATAGAGTTCTTTGGCGATATCCTTTGCGGTTATGGGTTCTGACAAATGGTGCTGAATGTAATTTGCCACATCGGTGACCATCTTGCTGGGCTGCTTACCAATCCGAATCCGTTCCACTCTCCGGGTAAACTCCAGGATCATGTGGTATTGCAGATTTGTGATTTGATCGGGACTACTCACCAGTTCGCACTTTTGAATGTACGCATCGCTGAGGGAAAATGCTTCATCAACGCTCAAGCCACCCCGGATGGCAGCCCGGGAAGCAAGGGTGGCGGATACGATGAAGGTATTTTTCTCCTGCCGAAGCTGCTCCGTTGCAATAATGCCACCCATAACTGCCGGTGCCGATTTGACCCATTCGAGCAATGCGGCGGTATCGCCCTTGCGGACGATGGTCATGAGGGTTTGTTCCAAAGAATAGGTGTTGTGTACATCCTGATATGGGATATTGTCTGTGACATAGGACTGGGCTTCCCGCTTTACTATGGCTTCTTTGCTGATAATATCCTGTTCTGAATCGTAGATGGTAATATCCTGGAGTGTCAGTTTTTCCCCGTTGAGGATGTAATTCATGGTGCAGAGAATCTGCATGATGCTCTCCAGGGGCATTCGGATGATGCTTTTCATTCCAGCCAGGAATTCGTCAGTTTCCTCTGGCGGAACATCCAGTTTGAATGCCAGCTCACGAA
The DNA here is from genome assembly GCA_045533345.1 of Faecousia sp. Taxonomy (GTDB): domain Bacteria; phylum Bacillota; class Clostridia; order Oscillospirales; family Oscillospiraceae; genus Faecousia. Next base: position 24,225 of record JAZSHO010000195.1, read on the forward strand.
GCTCCTGATCTGTATTGCCCAATTGCCGGGTTGGACCAAGAATGATCTTCCTTGTGCCGAAATTTATGATACCATAGTAGTTGAAAATATCCGTTACGTAGTAGCCTACATGATCGGTGATCTTCCGGATGTCCTCCAGGCACAATTCCACCGGGTCTTTGGGAAGACTCACAAGGGCGTGGTAGAAGATCCGCTCCTCGCCCTCATACAGGCGGATGGGAACACCGGAAAGATTACCAATAATTGCACAAAGGTAATGAATGTCTAAATTTTCCATATGGCTATCTCCTTTGGTTACAATTATACGGTATTGGTAACGAAAGTGCAATACAAAGACAGAAGCATGATGTATAATGATATTTGTGAAGTAGTACCCGTAAGAAGTATATCAGATAAAGGGAGCGCTGCAAAAATGAAAAAAGACAGAGTATTCTTTCAAAAAGGTCTGTTTGAAAAGCCCATTATGAACAGCCGGATCACCACGGCGTCTATGACCATGAAGGAGAAGATCCTGGGCTACCTGGTCGGCCCCTTCGGCATCCTGGCGCTGGTGGCCATTGTGAACCAGCTGCTGGAGCTGTACTACACGGAAGTGTTCTACATTGATGAGATTTTTGGCGCAGGCAGTTATCTGATGATGACCTGGGTCACCAAAGCCGTTGGCATTGCAGCAGGCCTGCTGATTGCCTATGTGGTGGAGCACAATGTGTCCAGCCAGGGCAGAATCCGCCCCTTGGTGCTCATTGGCTGTTTGCTTAGTGCGGTTTCCGCCTTCTTTCTGTTCTATATCCCGGACATAACAGACTGGGGGAAGCTGGTGTGGGTGTATGTGTTCAGCATTTTGTTCAACGGCTTTGGAACCTCTCTGCTTGCACTCCGGGTCAACCTGTTCACCCTCTGCACCAGAAGTCAGAATGACCGAAATCTTGTGAACCTGTTTGAAAAGGTTTCTTCTTTCCTGCTGGTTGGTACGGCAGTTACCCTTACTGTCGGCTCTGTGCTTTACTATACCATGCTCCACGGACATCCTGCTTCCAATTGGTACGGGCTGGTTGGCGTAGCGGCATTGGCATCCATCCCTCTGTCCTTTGTTCATTACTACTACACCAAGGAACGTGTCACCCTGGAGAATGCCTCTGCGAATCAAAATGAAACAGCCACGACGATTCCTCTGTTGGGGCAGATCAAGGCGCTGTTTACCAGCAAATACTGGCTGATGGCAACGAGCCTTACGGTTATCATGACAGTCGCCAACAATCTGGCAGGCTATAATCTGAACACCAATTTCTGCACCGTGATTCTGGGGGCCACAGCAGAGAATAACTACAATCTGATCTATACCGTAGCCTCCGGCCTGCCTATGGGTCTTGGTATGCTGATGATCTATCCGCTATGCAAGAAGTTTACCATCCGCAAGACCACCATGGCTTTCAGCGTGGTTGCGATTATTGGCTGTGCTATGGGTTTGGCCGTTAAGAATCATTTTTGGCCTGTTGTGGGTGCGAATTTCATCTACAATATGGGCACGCTTCCCACCGTTTACATTCTGGGTGCGTTGATCGATGCAGCGAAGGATGAAGTGGAGTAT
>JAZSHO010000129.1:0-20939 GCA_045533345.1 Faecousia sp.
GGTGGAATCTGTAGGCTCTGCTGTGACCACCGTGAAGCCCGGTGACCGGGTGACGGTGAATGTTGAGACTTTCTGCGGCGAGTGTTTCTTCTGCCAGTGGGGCTTCGTGAACAACTGCACCGACCCCAACGGCGGTTGGGCTCTGGGCTGCCGCATTGACGGCGGACAGGCTGAGGTTGTCCGGGTGCCCTATGCGGATCAGGGCCTGAACAAGATCCCTGACTCTGTCACTGACGAGCAGGCTCTGCTGGTTGGCGATGTGCTGGCTACCGGCTTCTGGGCCGCACGGATTTCCGAGATCACTGAGGAGGATAACGTCCTAATCATCGGCGCAGGCCCCACGGGCATCTGTACCCTGCTCTGTGTCATGCTGAAAAACCCCAAGCGGATCATCGTCTGCGAAAAAGACCCGGCCAGAATCGCCTTCGTCCGGGAGCATTATCCCGAAGTGCTGGTTTGCGAGCCGGAAAACTGCAAGGCATTCACCCTCGCTAATTCCGACCACGGCGGCGCCGATGTGGTTTTGGAAGTGGCAGGCGCCAAGGATACCTTCCGCCTTGCCTGGGAGTGCGCCCGGCCCAATGCCATCGTCACCGTGGTAGCCCTCTATGACGAGGCTCAGAGCCTGCCCTTGCCGGACATGTACGGCAAAAACCTGACCTTCAAAACCGGCGGCGTCGACGGCTGCGACTGCGCTGAAATCCTCGCCCTCATCGAAGCTGGCAAAATCGATACTACACCGCTGATTACCCACCGCTATAAGTTGGAGGATATCGAGGAGGCTTACCATATCTTTGAGAACAAGCTGGATGGGGTTATTAAGGTTGCGGTGGAGCCTTAACTGCTATTCTTTTTGTAACAACACCCATATTATGATAAAGTATAGGTGTATTTTTCGAGCTAAAAGGAGGATTTTCTGGTGAATCCTTTTCATAACATAAAGAATAGAATTGAAGGAAATGCTGAACAGAAAAATGAGGAACAGCGTCAACGAATTGAACGCTTAGAGCAACTGGAAGCTGCGCAAAACAGGAAGGGCCTTCGTATTCCAAACCCGGTTCAGTCCATGAAGGACAAAAAGGAAATCAAACAGCTCAAAAAGGAAATCGCTGCGTTTGAAGAAAGCAAACGTAATACCAAGGTCGTGATAGGTTGCGTTGCTCTGGTTGTAGTATTAATTTGCTTCTGCGTAATAATGTCCCTTGTTGAGAATCCGTCACAATTTGATAATGACAAATCACGAATTGAGCATTACCAGGAAACGATTAATGATATTTCGGATTCTTCTACTTCTGTCAGTGAATCAATTTCGCTCGATTCACAAGTGGTCTCGACTATCGAGTCTACCACAGGAAAGGACGATAGTGGCTTTTTCGATTGGCTCAATGAAGATGTTCCCGAGTTTGAATTCGAACTGAGCAGCGATGGGAACTCCTATATTCTTGTTGATTATAATTCCTTATCCCCGGACGCATCCAATTGTGCAGAAATTCCTGCTACATATGAAGGTCTCCCGGTAACCGAAATCGCAAGTCAGGCTTTCTATGCGTGTGATAAGCTTAAATCTGTTATTATTCCCGAAGGTATCATCGAAATTGGGTCGTATGCATTTTATCATTGTGATAGTCTCGAAAGCATAGCTTTTCCCACCACTCTTCGAAGAATTAAGGCATATGCTTTTGAGGGGTGTGACAGCTTTACGACTGTCGAAATTCATGAACCTGCTAGTATTGGATTCAGAGCCTTTTGCGAATGCGAAAAACTGGAAACAATCACTCTTGGATCTTATGAAAACACCGTTTCGATTGATAAATACGCATTTTATCAATGTAAAAGCTTAAAGGAAGCAACCATGTGGGGTGTGACTAGCATAGGTGATAATGCATTTCAGAGTTGTTCTTGTCTGGAGATCGTAAACGTTTCAAATAATCTTTACAGGATAGGTCACAGTGCGTTTGAATATTGTAAAAGCTTGAAAGAAATTAATTTCAAGGGAACATCAGAAGAACTCGGCTCACTCTCATATGGACATTGGTGGAATAAAGACACAGGTAATTACGAAGAAATAATTCTGGATAAATAACAGCAAATGAGGAAGTGGATATCCCACTTCCTCATTTTTGCGTCAATTCATAGCTCATGTCTACCAAAAACCGAATCTTCTCATCCTCTACCGTGCCATCCAGCGCCACGCTCAGCCAATGGGCTTTATTCATGTGCCAGCCGGGGAAGATGCCCGGTTCCTCACGGAAAGAGCCAATCAGTCTGGTATCGCATTTAAGATTCACCACACTGATTTCGCCGTCCCCGGGCAGACCCAGATTTCGCCTGGGGATGTCCATAATCACGGCAAACCATTTGTTGTTCCTCCGGTGGCGGAAGACCAGAAAGTTGGGATACCGGGCAAAGAGATGTTCTCCTGCAGTATCGTAGGTATCCGTCAGATAGGAAGCGAATGCCTCTCTGGTCATGTACTTATCTCCCGATCCATTCTGTCAGCAGCTGCGCATAGCGTTGGGGATGGTTCAGGCTCAGATCCCCATGGCGCAGGCCGGGCAGGATCTCTACACTGCTCCCCGGGATTGCTGCATGCAGCAGTTTCGCGGAATCCAGAATGGGTTTCTGCTCTTTAGAACCTGCCACGATTTTGACCTTTGCTTTGGTTTCGGACAGGCTGGGCTTCACGGTATACAGGCTGTTGGCTTTCAAAAAAGCGATCATGTCGGCTTTGCTGATCTTACAGGTATCCCGGAAATACGCATCGAACAGCGCTTTGGGGATGCCTAAGTAAGCGGCCTGCAGTTTGGCAAACCACTTCTGCTTGATCAGCCCGTAGCTCATGCCAAAGGTTGGGCCGATCAGCGCAGCGGTCAGCTTCACGGGCTTGACCAAAGCACTTTCAAGCAAGGCATATCGGCAGATGTCTATCCGCTGGGAGAGCATCTCCGCAGCAATCTGTCCGCCCAGGGAAAGGCCTCCGATGGCCAGAATCTGTCCGCCGAAATGGGTATCGATATAGGAAATCAGTCCGGCGGCATTCGCTTCGATGGTGGTAAAGGGTGTATCGCTGCAACCGTGGCCGTCCAGAGTCGGAATCACCACATGATACTGCTCTGCTAAAAGCTTCGCTGCCTCCCGATAATTCCACCAGGACAGTCCACCGCCATGGAGAAGCAGGATCACATCGGTATTCTGTTGTCCATACTCCATAACCGTCATGGGGTTACCTCCTTGTTACCAGGCACTGCTGACCATCTGCTCACCCAGAGCAAAGGCCTTCTGCTTATCCTCCGGGAACACCGTCTCGTGGCGCTGCTTCTTATGCTCGGGGTCAAACATGGTCCAGTTATAGCGGCCGTAGTCCTTGACCTGCAGGGTATCGGAGCTGATCAGGATCTTGGTGGGGCCAACGAAGGTGCCAAGGGTGCCCTGGTAGCGCTTCAGCATCTCGTCATAACCAATCTGGGCATAGAAATCTTCGGAAGCATTACTGGTCATGATCATCAGCACTGGGATTTTCCGCTGGTTGTAGCTTCTGACCTCCGTCTTGTAGGTCAGGGACTGGAAGATCAGCCGCTCATACAGCGCCCGGAAACCGGCAGTCACATCACCCAGATAGTTGGGGCTGCCGATAATCAAGCCGTCTGCGTTCCGGATTGCTTCCAGCACAGGAGCCAAGCCATCCTTGCAGATGCACTTACCCAAATTATCCTGCAGCTTGCAGCCAAAACAGGAAACACAGCCAGTGAACTTTTCCAGCTTGTAGAGGTCGATGATTTCAACCTCTGCGCCCTGCACTTCCGCACCCTTTGCCGCTTCCCGAACCAGAGTGGCCGTATTCCATGCTGCACGGGGACTGCAGTTGATGGCAATGATTTTCTTCATGCAAATGCTCCTTTCCGTTTATTTGGTTGTCTCTGCCGCACCGCCGGCTTCCAGCTGCCGCTGCAGATAAATCATATCGGTCAACAGGACACCCTGCTCGTAGATCGGGTGGTCGTAGTTGTCGGTAAAGAAATTTTTGACAATATGGCTGCGGGTAAAGCCGCATTTTTCGTAAAAGGGGAGGGTCAGGGGACTGTCACCGGTACCCACCTGCAGAACGGAAAAGCGGTCCTTGTAGGTATCAGCAAGGAATTCGATCATCGCTTTTCCATACCCCTTGCCATGGAAGGCAGGGTCAGTAGCCAGATTTTTGATTTCCAGGATCCCGGCACCTTCCGCGGTGACAACGCATTCACACTTGATGCCCCGATCCTCCAGTACATACATGGTGCCGCGTTCCAGATATTGGTCGATCATATCCTCCTGCTCGTCAGCCAGCAGCAACAGGGGGAGGTACTGCTTTTTGTTACGGGTTACTTCTCTGAATTCCATAAATGATGATCCCTCCCGGTCTGCATCTATTTTATCGTTCCGGCTACCGCTTGTAAACAGAAAATTTCCCAAACAGCGAAGATGTCCCGGAAAAGCAGGATTCCGTCACGAGACGGCGAAAACAGCAAGGCCTACAACAGAAACAAAGCCCGGAATTGGACGCAGGATGATTCACGCACCAATTCCGGGACTTTTCATTGCATCAGCAATTTTTCTGCGCAATAATATGCGTACATAAATGCTTAACCTGCAAAGGAGCAACATGGCAATGGCACAAACAAGCGCAAAAGTAGACTATCTGAACGACCCGGTTTGGAAATGCGTTGTGGCGCAGGCAATTCCTCTTACGGTGGCGCAGCTGGTGCATCTGATGTACAATGTGGTGGACCGCATTTATCTGGGCCACATGGGCAGCGGCGACAGCATGGCTCTGACCGGTGTTGGGTTGACCTTTCCCATTGTCACCCTGATCATGGCGTTTACCTCACTGTTTGGAAATGGCGGTGTGCCGCTGTTCTCCATCCAGCGGGGTGCGGGAAACGAGGAAAAGGCAAGCAAAATATTGGGTAATTCTTTCGCCTTGCTGCTGGTCAGCTCTCTGATTTTGACCGCCGTGGGATATTGCTTCATGCGGCCGATCCTGTTTGCCTTTGGTGCCAGTGAAGCCTCCTTTGTCTATGCCAAAGCATATCTGGATATCTATCTGATTGGTACAGCCTTCTCCATGGTCAGCACCGGCATGAACGGCTACATCAATGCCCAGGGATTTCCTCGGGTTGGTATGTATACCACGGTACTCGGTGCGGTTTGCAACATCCTTCTGGACCCTATCTTCATTTTCGGGCTGCATATGGGCGTTGCCGGTGCAGCCCTGGCCACCGTGATCAGCCAGGGGGTTTCTGCTGTGTGGGTGCTGCGCTTTCTGACCGGAACAAAAATTCCCATTTCCCTGAACCGCAGGAACATCCGCATCCAAAAGGAAATCACGAAAGACATTTGCAAATTGGGCACCTCCAATTTCATCATGCAGGGAACGAACTGCCTGGTTCAAGTGACCTGCAATGCAACCCTGCAGACCTTCGGCGGTGACATGTATGTGGGCATTATGACCGTGACAAACTCGGTCCGGGAGATTTTCTCGCTGCCGGTCATGGGCATTACCAGCGGCTCCCAGCCGGTCATCAGCTACAATTACGGGGCAAAGGAATATGAGCGGGTCCGTTCCGGCATTCGGTTCAATACGTTCATCGGTACCGCCTACACCCTGGTGGCGTGGCTGCTGGTGGTGATTTTCCCGGCCTTTTGGTTTGGGATCTTCTCGGAGGATCTTTCCATGCTGGGGCCGGGAATTGAAGCATTGAAAACCTATTTCTTTGGCTTCGTATTTATGGCATTCCAGTTTGCGGGGCAAACCACCTTTCAGGCGGTGGGGGATGCAAAGCATGCCATTTTCTTCTCCCTGCTGCGAAAAGCCATCATTGTTGTGCCGCTGACGCTGCTGTTGCCCCGTTTGGGGCTGGGGGTGTTGGGGGTGTTTGTGGCAGAACCCATATCCAATGTCATCGGCGGCTTGGCTTCCTATATTACCATGCGCAGGACGGTTTACCGGCGAATCGGAAACATGATCAAGCAGACGCGGCCATAAAAGCCTGACCTTCCGCAAAGGGGGCCGGATCGATACCGCCCCGCCGACTGCCCGGAGCCATAAGCCGGACGGCACAATGAAAACAGCAATTACACAGAAAAAATGAGGAGGCGCTGCTTCCTCATTTTTTGTCCGTTCCGGAGGGATACCCGCTGGGATTCCCGTCCTTTGCTCTGCTGTCCTGCACAACACGCAGCCAATGAACTTTGCTCCCATGCAGGTCCGCTTTCCGGGAGTGGGGACAAGCGCTTGTAATGCCACGGGAAATCTCTTGCCGGGTTTCTGCTCATATCACACAAGGAAAAGCGCTGAAAACCAATAAGATTTGTTGACTTTTCCCAACAGGATCATTACAATAAAATAAGAAAACGCTCTGCGCGGTATCTGTGACAGAAACACAGCGTATGGTATTTTCGAATCTGAAAATCTTCCCCAGCTGCGCCGAAACCGGCGGAGGTGTGGATACCCGGAAGGACCGGCTGGCATAAGCCGTCCCCCCGGTGGAACGATCCGTAAGAAAGGATGATACAATTATGCATGAGAAAAAATACGATGTAATCGTAGTCGGTGCAGGCTGTGGCGGTCTTTCTGCGGCAGCTTACCTGGCAAAGGCCGGTAAGAAGGTGCTGGTTCTGGAAAAGCACAATCTGCCCGGCGGCTGCGCCACCAGCTTTGTCCGGGGCCGGTTTGAATTCGAAGCCACCCTCCATGAGATGTGCCAGATGGGCCGGGGCATCGAAGGCGAACCCCGGGGCGCTGTCCGGGAACTGCTGGAAGGCTACGGCCTGGACGTGGACTGGGTCTCCATTGATGAGGCTTTCTGCGCTGTGGCCACCGACGAAAACGGCTTTAATGTTTCCATGCCTCTGGGTGTCCAGGCCTTCATCGACGAGATGGAGCGCCAGGTACCCGGCAGCCGGGAATCCATGACCAACGTTCTGGAAATCGCCCGGATGCTGGAAGACGGCGTCAACTGGCTGGGCGCCCGGCATAACCATCCCAACCCCCTGCAGAAGGTGGAAATGATCATCAAGTGGCACGATCTGATGAAGCTGGTGCCGGTTCCCACCGAGGAAGTGCTGCAGAAGCTGGGCGTGCCCGAAAAGGCCCGGAACATCTTTGAGTCCTACTGGACCTATATTTCCGCCGACTCCACCCAGATGTCCTTTGCGGTCTATGCCTATATGACCTATGTCTATCTGACCCAGAAGCCCTGGATCGCCAAGAACCGCAGCCATGAGATCGGCATGGCCTTTGACAAGAGCATCCGGGATATGGGCGGCGACATCTGGTACAACTGCGAAGTCACCAAGATCGATGTTCGGGACGGCGCTGTTCACGGCGTGGAGCTGGCCGGGGGCCGCTACATCCCCTGTGACCGCGTCATTGCCAATCTGATGCCCCATGTGGTCTTTGACCGGATGGTGGATCCCAAGGAAGTGCCCGAATACAACCGCAAAGCCATGAACGCCCAGAAGATCGCCCAGGCCTGCTTCACGGTCTATGCGGGTCTGGATGCCTCCGCCGAGGAGCTGGGACTGAAGGGTTACGACACCTTTATGCGCTATGATCCCTGCAACCGGAACCAGTATCTGTCCTCCGACTCTCTGGACACCCACCGGGATATCACCGTCACCGTGCTGACCAATGGCAACCCCGTTCTGGCTGACAGCGAAAAGGCCTATATTCAGTTCTCCAAGTTCTACATCGGCGATCCCTTCGAGAACGTAACGGAAGAAGAATATTTCAAGATCAAGGACCGTGTGGCAAGAGAGTGCATCGAGCGCTACGAAGAAGTCACCGGCTGCAATCTGAAGGATCACATTGAAGAGATCGTTGTGGCATCTCCCGTGACCTGGGCCCGGTATCTGGGTACCCCCAAGGGCGATGTTTACGGCTATGAACCCCACACCTGGGACGCCATGTTCCCCAGAGTCCAGTCCGGCACCGAAAACCTGGGCTATACCATCAAGGGTCTGCGCTTTGCAGGCGGCCATGGCACCCAGATGGACGGCTACAGCCAGGCTTACATGTCCGGCGCCGAGCAGGCAAGATACACGCTGCATGATATCAAGGAGGGCAAGTAATTATGAAATACAATTACGACAAGAAACTGATGAAACAGTTCAGTGTAGGCCCCTTCCTGGGACAGGTAAAGCTGCGTGAAAAAATGATCGCCCAGGCTCCGGATACGCCTCCTGTTTCTGTGTTCAACGCCAATGTTCTGGCAAAGAAGCTGCACCCCCATGCCCAGTATGCGGTGATTTCCAAGGTGGAAGACCACGGTGATGCCAAGAGCTTTACCCTGGTGCCCGACCGGGAAAAGGGAACCGAGAAGCTGGCCTACTTCCGGGCAGGCCAGTATGTGAGTGTCGCCCTGGACATCGGCCAGGCCAAGCTCAATAAGCCCTATTCTCTCCGCTCCGGCCCCAAGGATGCGTTGAAGGATGGCAGCTACACCCTTACTGTCAAGCGTACCGCCAAGGGCTTTGCCTCCGATTATATTCTGGACAACTGGGCCGAGGGTACCAAGGTGAAGCTGTCCGGCCCTCTGGGTGAGTTCTATTACCAGGATCTGCGGGATGCTGCCCATGTGATCGCTCTGGCAGGCGGCAGCGGCATTACCCCCTTCTACTCCATGGCAAGTGCCATTGCCGACGGCCTGGAAGACTTCAACCTGACCATCCTCTACGGCAGCCGTACAGCGGACAACATCCTGCTGAAAGAGGAACTGGAAGAAGTTGTACAGCGCAGCGGCGGCAAGGTCAAGGTGGTCCACGTGCTGTCCCATGAGCAGGCAGAGGGCTATGAGCATGGCTTCCTGACTGCGGAGCTGATCGCCAAGTACGCACCGGAAGGGGATTACTCCGTCTTCCTCTGCGGACCCAAGGCCATGTATGCCTTCGCTGACGGAGAACTGGCAAAGCTGAATTTGAAGCGCCGCCGCATCCGCAAGGAACTGGCCGGCGAATACGGCGACCCCAGCGGCGATGCCGCTTACCCCGCAGAGGCTGCCGGCAAGACCTACAATATCACCGTGCTGATCCGTGGCGAATCCCAGACCGTTCCCTGCCGGGCCGACCAGACCCTGCTGGATGCCCTGGAGAAGGCCGGTATCCGGGCGCCTTCCCACTGCCGCAGCGGCGAATGCGGCTGGTGCCATTCCCGTCTGGTTTCCGGCGATGTCTATATCCCGGAAGATACTGATGGCCGCCGGGCAGCGGACAAGAAGTTCGGCTGGGTCCATCCCTGCTGCAGCTATCCCATCAGTGATGTAACGCTGGATGTGCCTGTCATCGGCTAAATCATTTATATTCCAAAAAAGCAAGGACAGCCCCATGGGCTGTCCTTGTTCCGGTGTGTTCCTGTAAAAAAGCGAAAAGAGCCTATCTCTCAAGAGATTGCCAAAAGAAACCCCTCCCAATGTGCAGAATTGGGAGGGGCAATTTGTTATACTGCTGCGTTGGTCGCGAAGTCGAAATCTTTCCATTTACCGCCGTTCATCCGGTGCAGTTCCTCCGTTGCCAGGAAGAACTTTTCCACAACCCGGTTCTCGGGGTAGAATTCCACAAATTCGCCGTTCAGGAAGGTGTAGAAACGGCTCAGGTCCGTACACATGCCGTAGGTGGGCAGCGCCACGCTGGGGATGTGGAAGGTGAAGGGTTCGCCGTTTTTGGTGCCGTCGTAGCTGAGGCCGGTCCGGTCCAGGCGAAGCTTACCGCTGCCGACGATTTCGGAGGTTGCCTGGTTTTTCAGCAGCTCATATTCCGGCAGCATACCCAGTTGAACATTTTCTTCCAGGAAGAAGTCCTCCCGGGCTACTTCCTTGCGGATCAATTCCCGCTCCTGGTTAAACCAGGCGGTCTGGGTTTCGGGGATCACGCAGGTGTCGTCAAAGGGAACCAGCTCGTAAGTATCCAGCAAGGTGGCACCGTTGCCGCATTCTTTGCAGAAAATGGTGTTGCCCTTGGTGGCCATGACATGCTGCTTGCCGCAGCGGGGACACCAGAACAGCAGGTCTTCCAGGTCCTCGGCACCGTTTTCGCCGATGTCGTAATGGTGTTTGTGGATCTTGTTCCAGGCGTAATCATCGTGGTAAATGGCACGGTTGATCTTATCCTCGATCTCGGCGGGGGTCATCCGCTCCAGGTCCTCCACGGTGAACAGCTGGTCGTACTCCACCTCCACATAACCGGTCCGGTCCCGGAGGTTATACTTGGGACTGGTCAAATAACCGCCCCGGATGACGCTGTAATAAACCGGCACCTTGTGGTGCTTGAACAGCTTGCCGGTACCCAGAGCCACAGGCTGGTTGGCACCGGAAATGGAACTCATGCCCTCGGGGAAAATGCACACACCGTGGCCGGATTTGATGACCCGGCTGATCTCCTTCACGGTGTAAAGGTCCGGTGTGAAATTCTTCTTAGGGATGACCCGAAGCAGGTTGAAGACCAGGGACAGATGGGAACGGTGGAACTCATTGTAGCCTGCTACGAAATTCATCTTCAGCGGCAGCAGAGGAGCGCCTACGAAGATATAGTCCAGGCGGGAGGCATGGTTGCTGAGGAAGAAGAAGGGGCCTTCCACCTTGCGGAAATCCGTTTTGAAAGTATGATGTACATGATATTTTGGAGCAACGAACAGCTTCCAAACCAGTCCCAGGGCATTGTAGATCCAATTGGGATGGCTGATTTTACGTTTATGGATGGATTTTTCGACGGTGAGCTTTTCCATATCTTTCTATCCTTTCTTTCGCAAAAAAGCAGCCCACAGGCCGCCCAACATGTCTATCATATCATATTGGGCGAAGCCTTGTCCATACTCAGTTTCTCCAAGTTTTTGGCCGGTTTCTTATGAAATATCCCATCTTGAAAAAGGAAGCTTCAGGAGGTAAGATAAAGACACAAAAGGAGTGAGTCCAATGTACTAAGTAAACTCCCATACCAAAGAAAGTAGAGGTTACGTAAATGCTGGAACCCAACAACTTCTAAACCCCCTGACGGAAGTGGTCAGGGGGTTTGATTTTTGCTATTTTCTGCTCCGAAAGGGGCATTTTTTATTGGGCCTGGGATAGGCGATGCTGCTTCATTTTCGCCTTCAGCTCCGGAGTGATGTTCCAGACAAACCGGAACACGACCCAGCTGCCCACGGCGCAGACGGCGGGGAACAGCAGGCACAGGGCCTTGATGCCCAGAATGGTGCCGGAGGTCTGAACCGCAGCGGCGGCATCATAGCCAATAAAGCCCAACATAGCCACACCAAAGGACGAACCCAGTCCCTGGCCCAGACGGCGCAGCATGTTGAAGGTGCCGTTGATGGAGCCTTCGGTACGCTTTCCGGTGAGATACTCGTTGTATTCGATGGACTCAGACAGCATACCCCACTGCATCATATTGCTGAGACTGGAAATACCCGCAGCAATGGCATTGATGCCGATGTGGACCCAGACGTTGATGCTGGTAGTAATGTGCAGGGCAAAGAGAAGCACGTACAGCCCGCAACCCAGCAGCAGGCTGCCCCGGAGAACTCTCTGGGAGCCGATTTTTCGGGCGATTTTCGGCACCACAGCCATGCAGACCAGATTTACCGGCATGCCCACCATGGAGCCCACACTCATCAGTGCCAAGGAACCCAACACATCTGCGTACATATAAGTACCCAGGGCGCCGCCTACGCTCATGAGAATGCCGGACAGCAGTCCGTGTAGGCACAGAGCCACAAAGGCCCGGTTCACCCGGAATACTTCCAGAATATCCGTGACTTTAATGGGCGCGGCGCCGGCGGAATGCTGGCTGACATTTCGCTCCTCCGTAAAGAAGTAGCAGCCCAGACAGCACACATAGCCAATGATGGCGCAGACGGTGACACCCAGACCGTAGCCCAGGTGGGCATTGCTCTGGAACAGGGAAATGATGGCGGGGAAGGTCATCTGGGGAATGACGATGCCCAGCATACCGCCGATGCCCCGGGCGGAGGACAGCTCAGCCCGCTCTGCGTCATCTTTCGCCATGGCGGAGATCAGACCGCCCAGGGCGATGTGCTGCATGGCATAGAACACTTCGTACATCAGATAGGTGGTAAAGGCCACCACCAGCCGGGACATACCGTCCACCCAGCCCGGGGCGGTGAATACCAGAATGGCGGACAGGCCGGTCAGCGGGGCGATGCGGAAGATCCAGGGGCGGAATTTATCCCCTTTGCCCGCACGTTTTCCGAAGGACTTGTCCATCATCACACCGATGACCGGATTGCTGACGGCATCAAAGATCTTCCAGATCAAGGTCATCACCGCGATGACGGCGGTATCCATCATGGCAACGTTGACATAGTACCGGGTCATGAAGGCGCTCATGAGGGAGAAGGTCATACAGCCGCCGAAATCGCCCAGGGCGTAGCCGATGCGGTGCTTCAAGGTCAAGGGCGTATTGCTCATAATGTCACACTTCCCATATAATCATAGCCGGTCACCTGGGCGGCTTCGGCCCGGAAGAACCGGAAAGATTCTTCGTTGCTTACATACAGATGGGCAAGGGCAATGCCGATGTCCAGCGGAGAACCCTTTTTGCTGCAGTAAACGTGAATCACATCGCCCTCATGGGTGAAGTACCAGGGCTGACTGTTGACAGCGGAGGGGGCCAGACGGGCAGGCTCCAGTCTGGGGTCCGCCTGGTCAGTGATCTGCTCCATGGGCTTGCGTTTGAATTCCTTCAAGCCTTGGCGCAGCTGGTCGCCCTTGGGATGACCAAAGGAAAGCATGATGACAAAGTGCATCCCCTCCACAGCCGTGGCGGTTTTGGGATTCAGCTTGCCCATGCCAAGCCAGCAGACACCCAGTCCCAGAGTTTGCAGGTACAGATCCATCTGCTGGAACAAAAAGCCGATGTTTTCCAGATAGCCCGGCTTTTCCTCGGAGCAAACGGTGATCAGCTGGGGCGTGGTCCAGGGGCAGATGCACTTGACCTTATCTCTGCCCACAATGTCCATGCGGACCTTGATGTCCGGGTACAGGGGCTTCCGTTCAAAGGACAGGATCTTTTCTATCATTTCTGCATCCACCGGCTTACCCGTGAAGCTGCGGCAGGATTTGCGGTGGTAAATCATTTCCCTTAGGGTCATAAACAGTCCTCCTAAGTAATATTTTCTATCATTCTATCGCAAAACGAAATATCTGTAAACAGAAATTTTTGTCCGCTTGCGTTCCGGAGACCCTCTGTGGTATAGTGAGGGACAGGAAGGGGACTGGATACCATGACAGATCACGAGAAAACCTGGGACGCGGCGCTGCAGATCAAAACCACCGGACGGGACGATTTGCTGGCAGACCAATATCATCATCCCTATGAACCCACGCCCTATACCGTTCTGGAGCGGCTGGCAGAGAGCGGCATGATTGGCCCCGGAGATGTGGTGCTGGACTATGGCTGCGGCAAGGGCCGGGTGGGCTTTTTCCTGTCCTACCGGACAAAAGCCGGGACCATCGGCATCGAATACGATGACCGGATGTACCGCCTTGCCATGGAAAACCAGAAGACGGCTTTGTCCAAGGCGCAGTTTGTGCTGACCAGAGCGGAAGAATATGAAGTTCCCGAGGAAGTCAACCGCTGCTATTTCTTCAATCCTTTTTCTGAGGAGATTCTCCACAAGGTGATGGCGCGGATTCTGGAATCCTATTATGAGAACCCCAGGGATATTTTCCTGTTCTTTTATTATCCGGCGGATGAATTTCTCGGCTATCTTATGACCGTGGAAGAGCTGGATTTTTACGATGAGATCGAATGTGAGGATCTGTTTGAAGGGAATGACCGGCGGGAACGGATTCTGATTTTCCAACTGCCGGGGTATGAAGACTGAAAAAAGAGGAAGCCTTAGCTTCATCCTCATAAGAAAACATAGCCCCCTCAAAGGGCCTTTCCAGCCGACTCTGCGTTATTTTTTCTTGTGTTGCATCCAGTAGCACGGCGAAAAAATGCCTTGATTCGGCTGAAAAATCCTCTTTGAGGGGCACGGAATGTGTTTGGCCCATCTGCGTATTGCAGATGGGCCAAATCTATTTTTTCTTATTCGGACTCCGCGTTGCTTCCTCTTTTTTGATTACATAGGTGTTGCAAAGGCGGCCAGGGCGGCACCCAGCAGGCAGCTGTTTTCCGTATTGACAACGGATACGGTGATGCCATAGGGGGCAAGAATATCGGCCAATTCTTCGTCAAAGCACGCTCCAAACCCGGTGAGCTTCCGGTATTGGGAGCCTTCGATGATCATGGCACAATGCTTGCCGCAGCCGCTTTTCAGAACCGCTCCGGCGGTGAGAATGGCAGCGATTTTTGCGCCCCGGCGGAGAATGGCGGCGGCAATTTCCCTGGCACTGGGATCATCGGGAAGGTCGGGGTTGGCGTTTGCCAGATAGTCGCTGATTTCCGGCAAGGTGACGGGGCGACGAAATACTTCCGGGATCAGTCCCTCCCGGGCGGCTTCCTGCCAGGCAAGACCGATGATTTTCCCCAGGTAGGCTCCGGCGCATTGCTTTTCGGCGTGGGCCATAGCAGGCTCGTCAGAGGCCAGGATCACCGCCTTCTCAAAGGTGCTTTTGGGGAAACCGTCGAATTCGCCGATTTCCGTGCTGATGATCACAGAACCCGATTGGATATCGGAGGGCAGCTTCGGAATGTTTTTGCAGGCCTCACTGTAGCAAATATTGATACCCGTTCCCAGAATCAACCCCAGACTTACCTCCGGCTGGCGGCTGTGGCCCCCCAACAGGGCCGCAACAGAATCGTTCAGCACACAGATGTGTTGACACCGCTGGCCGATTGCCTGCTGCAAGGAGGCACCTACGGGCTTTCCCGGGGCATCGGGAACCTGCACCTCCTTGCACCAGGAGTCTAAGATCCCATCCAAATTCCGGTCCAGAAGCACATTGTAGGAAAAACACAGGCCGATTCGTTCCTCCGCGCCGGTTTCTTCTGCCAGGGCGGCAAGGGTGCAATAGAAGTCATCCGCGGAGAGTTCTCCCTGAGTGCCGGGCATGGGAATTTTCTGCAAATCCTCCAGATGGCAGGTGCCATCGGGGGAGAAAGATGCCCGGGCGATGCGCAGGTTGGTTCCTCCCGCGTCCATGACACAGCAGGGTTCTCCCCAAACGGGCTGAATGTCCAAAGACAGATAGGAGGGGATCATGGGAATGTTCCCCCTACCTCCGAGACCCAACTCCATCTCCCGCAGCAGCTGCGCAAGACAATCGGGTGCGGAAATGGCATCCGGGGAGGCATTGTGTTTTTCTAAAAAGCGCTGGATATCCATGGTCTGCCCTCCTTTCTTTCCGTACAGCTTCATACTACTAAACAATCCGGATATTTGCAAGATTTTTTGCGGGAATCTGCCGCTGCCCGTCCTTTACTTTCTATTTTCCCTATGTTATAGTGAAAACAGGAAATCTTTGAAGGAGGACAGCGCTATGGAAGAAAAGAAGCTGAGAAAACGCAATATGCTCATGTATCCCCTGGGAACTGTGGGCCGGGACATGATCTACTGCCTGGTTACCAATTACCTGCTTACCTACGTTCTGTTTACCAAAAGTCTGACAACGGCACAGCTGGGTGCCATCACCGCCATCATGGTGGCGGCCCGTGTTTTTGACGCGCTGAATGACCCGGTGATGGGCAACATTATTGAGAATACCCGCAGCAGATGGGGCAAATTCAAGCCCTGGCTGCTGATCGGCATTCTGCTGACCTCCGTGGTGGTGTACATGGTATTCTCCACCAAGCTGACGGGCTGGGCCTTCATCGGTCTGTTCGGCCTGTTCTATTTCGGCTTCAGCATCGCTTACACCATGCACGACATCTCCTACTGGGGCATGGTCCCGGCCCTGGGCTCCGATGCCGGTGCCAGAGACCAGTTCACCTCCCGGGCGACTCTCTTTGCCGGTGTGGGCGGTATCATTGCTTCCATTCTGATTCCCATGTTTACCACCGGTGAGAACACCATCGGCGGCAACGCCAGCACCGCCTACAGCGTCATCGCCCTGGCTGTGTGTATTCTGGCACCCCTGTTTTTGTGCTTCACCCTCTTCGGTGTCAAGGAACACAGAGAGGAAACCCCCAAGAAGCCTTTCTCCCTTGGCCTGGGTAAGGTGATTGCCACCATCCGGGGCAATGACCAGCTGATGTGGATCGCGCTGATTTTCCTGATTCAGCAGGTGGGCAACAATATTACGGTGGGCGGCATCGGATCCACTTACGTTTACTTTACTTACGGCTACTCCGGCGGCCTTTATTCCACCTTCAATACCATCGGCATGGTGGCCACGGGCGTTCTGATGATCTTCTATCCTACCATTTCCCGGAAAATCCACAGAAAGAAGCTCATGAGCATTCTGATGTGCGTATCTACTGTGGGCTATGTGCTGATGACCCTGTCCGGTCTGGCCATAGCCGGCTCTGACCTGGGCTTCAAGGTGCTGGTGCTGGGCTATATGCTGTCCAATTTCGGCCAGTACGGCTTCTACCTGGTGATGATGATCTCCATTATCAACACGGTGGAATACAACGAATACAAGTACGGCACCCGGGAGGAGGCCATCATTGCCTCCATCCGTCCTTTCTTTACCAAGATGGGTTCTGCGCTGGTGGTGGTCATCACCTCCGTCAGCTACATGATCTTCGGCATCACCGGCTATACCAATCAGATCTCTGATCTGGAAAGCGCCGCGGCCAGCGGACTGATTACGGAAGCAGACAAGCTGGCAAAGATCGAGCAGGTGCTGACCGGTGTCCAGGGAAGCCAGTCCACGGGTCTGCTGCTTTGCATGATCGTGGTGCCTTTTGCGCTGATGTTTGCTTCCTACCTGCTGTACCGCAAGCACTACATCCTGGACGAAGAGGAATATGACCGGATTTGCCGGGAGATCGCGGCCCGTAAGGAAGCGGTCTGATCGGGAGGATTTTATGAGTCTGACCAAGTTGATTCTCAAGGCGGCGGTTCCGATTCCCCGGCTGGAGGAATACCAGAGATTCCTGTTTGTGGGACCCCACCCGGATGATATTGAGATCGGTGCCGGTGCCACGGCGGCGAAGCTGGCGGCTATGGGCAAGGAAGTCTGCTTCGTGGTCTGCCTGGACGGACGGTTCGGGGACGGCAGCGCCCCGGAGGGTGTCCGGGGAGATGCGCTGGTGGCTCTGCGGAAAGAAGAAGCCATTGCTTCGGCAGCGGTGCTGGGCGTCAAGGATGTGCGCTTCCTGGACCTTTGCGACGGCGGCTTTTATGAGCAGAAGGATTTGATCTCTGCCCTTGCCAAGGTGGTGGGGGATTTCCAGCCGGATGTGATTCTGGCACCGGACCCGGATGTGACCAGCGAGTGCCACGCAGACCACCGGAATGTGGGCAATGCTGTCCGGCAGATTGCCTATTTTGCCCCCTACGGCGGCATCATGGGAGGCTATGGCGCTAAGGCAGCCCCTGTGCAGGCTCTGGCTTACTTCATGACGGCGAAGCCCAATCACTTCGTGAAAACCAAAGGGTACCTTCCGCTGCAGGAGAAGGCGATTTTCGGCTGCCACCTCAGCCAGTTCCCAGAAGGCTCCGCTGAGGGAAACTCCATCAAACTATACCTGACAATCCGCTCCATAGACTTTGGCCTGCGCTCCTGCAAGGGCCGGGCCGAGGGCTTCCGGGTTCTGGGCGTGACCCATATGCACTGCCTGCCGGAGGCAGGAAACTGACAGAAAAACAACCCCCGATGGACTGTGATCCATCGGGGGCGCTCTTGTCTACGAAGCGCAGGTTGCGTAAGGCACAGCTTCATGGTATGCTGTTTGCAGAAAGGAAGTGGGCCTATGAACACCTATGTCACCGGAACCACCATCAGGCAATTGCGGGAAAAACGGAATATGACCCAGGCGGAACTGGCGGAGAAAATCGGCGTCAGCAGCAAGACTATCTCGAAATGGGAGACAGCCAAGGGACTGCCGGACATCAGCCTGCTGCAGCCTCTGGCCCAGGCGCTGGGCATCTCCGTCATCGAACTGATGAACGGGGAGCAGATCTGCAACAAAAATGTTTCCGCCAATATGCTGCGGAGCAAATTCTACGTCTGTCCTGTCTGCGGCAATGTTCTGCATACCCTGGGGGATGCCCTGGTCAGCTGCTGCGGCATCACGCTGCCTGCTCTGGAAGCAGAAGAGGCGGAGGATGACCATGGGGTGACCATTGAGGAGGTGGAGGATGAGCATTTCCTTACGATTCACCATCCTATGACGAAAGGGCATTTCATCTCCTTTGCAGCCTTTGTAACCTCGGACCGGATCCAGCTGGTGAAGCTCTATCCCGAGGGGAATGCCCAGACCCGGCTGCAACTGCGGGGGATGGGATATCTGTATTACTACTGCAACCGCCACGGACTGTTCCGAAAAAGAAAATGAAAAAAGGACGCAGGAACGGAAACACTTCCGACACCTGCGTCCTTGCTTTTTAAAAAATGATCAGCAGTCCCACCAGAATGCCCACGATGGTGGAAAAGGCGGGGAGCTTGCTGTGGTACATCAGAATGGACTGGGGCAGGATCTCACCAAAGACCACATACAGCATGGCACCGCTGGCAAAACCCAGGCTTAAGGTAAGACCCAGCGGACCAATTTCGCCCAGCAGGTAGCCAAGCAGCGCACCCAGAACCGTGGGAATGCCGGAAGAGGCGGTGAGAAGCACCGCTTTCCATCGGGCCATGCCGCCGCTGATCAGCGGAACGGAGACCGCCATGCCCTCGGGGATATTGTGCAGACCGATCAGAACCGCCAGAACCAGCGCCGCGCCGCCCATGGCGCCATTGTTGCTGGCGTAGGAAGCGCCGATGGTCATGCCCTCCGGCACATTGTGCAATGCGATGGCACAGGCCATGACCACACCAGCCACAAACAGGCCCAGTTTGCTGTCGTGCCGGGCTTGATGCTCCTGGAAATGGTCGCTGTGGATCAGCTCGTCCAGGTCGTCGGCGGTTTTGGGGTGATTGGCATCGATATGGGGAACCTCCGGATTGGTTTTTCGGTCGATGAGGTAATTCAGAAAATAGGTAACCGCCACACCAAAAGCAATGGCACCCACCACAACCCAGATACCCACATTGGTTTCGATGGCCTCCGTGACCAGGTCAAAGCAGACCACGCTGAGCATAACGCCGCCGGCAAAGCTCAGCAGCAGACTGACCGTCTGCTTGGAATCTTTCTGCAGCATGGCACCGACGAGTCCGCCCAGTCCCGTGCCGCCCACACCGGCCAGGGTGGTGGTAAGGATCAAGGTTTCAATAATCCCCATTGTCTTTCTCTCCTGTTTGGTGGTTTGTTCCTATGATAGCACAGCCTGGCGGAGAATACAATGGAATCTGCCGGAATTCCGGGATTTTCGTCGGATGCCTTTTTACTTCAGCTTTGCATTCAGCACACCCAGGGTGGCGGCCTTAAAATCTGCCACGGTCTTTTCCCGCCAGGCGGTTTCCGTGGGATAAAACAGCTCCAGATAGTTCTGCCGGATGATTTCGGCGGAGGTTTTGTTCGAGGTGGGGTACCAGTGGTTCCGGTTTTCGTCGATGGTGTACTTGAGACTCAGAATGGTATCGAAAAAGTCTTCGCCAATGGTGCCGAACTCAAAACAGGTGGAATAGAGGCTGGTCTGAGACTGCTTCCTGTCTGCCAGACGGTAGAAAAAGTCGGTGGTGTCGCCGGTGGTGGCGTAGAAGGCTTCGGAATCGTAGGCAATGATGTAATCATAACCGAAGGCTTCCTGGGACTCTTTTTCATTCATGGTTTCGTAGACGGAGTTGAAGATGACCATGTTGTACCGGGGGCCGTAGCCGGAGTGAACGTCGATGTGGACGATGTTTTCATAGTCGCTGTCCAGGCACTGGGAGAACACATCCTTCAAAAAGACGGTGGACAGTTCATCTCCGTTGCCGCCGTAGTACACGCCCTGGGGGTACTCATACTGTCCTGTCAGCAGGGCATCGGAAATGGTGTCCGCACCGTCGGTGATGGCGGTTTTGCCCAGACTCAGATAGAAGCCCACTTCGTGCCACAGGCCGTTGCCGATTTTTCCCGTGGGGCCCAGGAAGGTATCCACCTTGGGATATTCCTTGTTGGAGGACAGGTCAAAAGTCTCCCAGTCCAGGATGAAATTCCGGTTCAAGTCCACATTGCTTTCGTTGTAGCGGCGGTAGTATTTCATGCCGTAGGGGTTCACATTGGCCACCACCAGAACACCGGTGCTGTCAGAATCCAGGGTAGGGTAGACCTCCCGGAAGAACACATCCAGCATGACAGAGCCGATGTAGCCCTCAATGCCGTGGACGCCGGTGGTCAGAACGATGAGGTTGGTCTTTTCTCCGGTGCTGGGAAGATACAGAGAATCGATGTACAATCCGTCGCTTTCGTCGATGCCATGGCTGTAAACCTCCACACCAAGATTTTCGGCCAGGTCCCGGAGATGGGCGCGGATTTCTTCATAGCTTGTATAGAAAGAATCGCTGTAGGCATAGCTTTCTGCAGACTCCGGTTGCTGAACGGCTTTCAGAATGATGCCGGGGCCAATCAGCGTAGCCATCAGCACTAACGCTGCCAGAATACCGATGACCCATAGGAACTTCTTTTTCATAAACGGTCCTCCGCAAATCAGAATACAAAACGGTGAAAAAAAGGGCAGTTCCAAGGAGCCGCCCAACAAAATCAGTATAGCACAGAAAATGGGGAGAAGTCTAGATTTTCTTTTGGTTTTGCACTATAATGGTAAAAAACCAATGTGGTTATCGGCTTTAATCAGCACGTATAGCATAAAGACCAAAGAAGCAGTTGTCATCCTGAGCGAGCATCAGCGAGTCGAAGGATCTTGGCACCGAATATACTGCAAATGTGGACGAAATGCGTAGATTCCTCGACGC
>JAZSHO010000005.1:0-18726 GCA_045533345.1 Faecousia sp.
CATGGTATCCAGATCGGCATTGATCTTTCGATTGATCAGAGCCATCTGAAATTCACTTTCAAAATCAGAAACCGCCCGAAGACCCTTGACGATCACACAGCTTCCCTGCTCCCGGGCAAATTCAGCCAGAAGCCTGTTGGAGCTGTGGATTTCCAGATTGGGAATATCCCTGGTTACCCGCCGGATCAGATCCACCCGTTCCTCCAGGGTAAACATAGGGTTCTTGCCTGCATTCACCATGACGCAGACAATCAGCTTGTCAAAGATATTGGCAGCACGCTGAATAATATTCAAATGACCGATGGTGACCGGGTCAAAGCTGCCCGGATAGATTGCAATCTTCATATTTCTCCAAAGATGCTTACACCTTGCGGTAGATGGTAAGCAGAATCTTTCCGTACTTATAATCCCGCGAGCGCTCAAAACCGTCAAATTCCCATGGCAGTTCTTTCCCTAACGGGCGTTCTGCAACTATTATACCACCGGAATGCAAAATGTCAATTTCTGCAATGCGTTTTAATGCATTTTCAAGAAAAACTTCCGCATATGGGGGATCCAACAGAATAATATTAAATTTTTCCGCGGTGCGGCTCAAATAGGCAAGGTAATCACTGCGGATCACCTTTGCGTCCTTTTCCAGCTTGGTTCGCTTTAGGTTTTCCCGAATCAATCGGCAGGATTCCTCACGGGCATCCACAAAGACAGCGGAAGCAGCACCACGGCTCAAAGCCTCAATGCCCAACTGCCCTGTTCCGCCGAAAAGATCCAAAACCTTTGCGCCAGGGATGTCAAAATTGATAATGCTGAACAGCGCTTCCTTTACCCGGTCTGTCGTGGGACGGGTGTCCATTCCCTCGGGGGTCTTCAGCTGAACACCCCGGGCTTTTCCAGTAATAACGCGCATAACTAATCTTCCTCTTTTTCTCGGAAATGATGATAAACGGCCGCTGCCGCATCCTTCGGAAGGATTCGCTCCAATTCCGGCAGAGTGGCTTTGCCAATATTGTTGAGGGATTTAAACTGACGCAAAAGCTCTTGCTTTCGCTTTGACCCGATGCCTGGGATGCCATCCAGTTCGGAGTAGCGAAGGCGCTTACTGCGCAGTTGACGGTGGTAGGTAATGGCAAATCGGTGGGTTTCTTCCTGGATGTTGCCCACCAGAGCGAAGATGGCCTGTTTGTTGTCGATACGAATCTCCTGTCCCTCTGGGGTCACCAGCGAGCGTGTACGGTGCCTGTCATCTTTGACCATACCGAACACGGGAAAGGACAGTTCCAGCTCCTGAAGGGCGCTGACGGCCACCTTGGCATGATTTACACCGCCGTCAATAAGAAGTAGGTCAGGAGTTTCCTCAAACCCCTTGTCCCCTGCTTTGTAATGAGAAAAGCGGCGCTTTAGGATCTGGTGCATGGAGGCATAGTCGTCCTGACCGGACAAGCCTTCCAGCTTGAATTTTTTATAAGCGCTCTTGTGGGGTTTTCCCTCCTGGAATACCACCATACTGGCCACGATATCTGTTCCGGAAATATTGGAGATATCATAGGATTCTATCCGTTTTGGCGGATCCATAGACAGCATTTTGCCAAGAATACCGAGGGTCGCGCTGACCCGCTCCTCCTTACCTGTGACCCGTTCCGCTTCTTCCAGGGCATTCTTGTTGGCCAGTTCCACGAGGCGTACATTGTCACCCCGCTGCGGGATGCGCAGCTTGGATTTCCGGCCGAACTGCTGCTCCATCAAGTCCGCGAACAGGTCGCTGTCCTCCATTTCAAAGGGCAAAAGGACAATTTTCGGGGCCAGGCCACGGCTGAGATAATACTGCTTCATCAAGCTGGAGACAGCTTCCATCTTATCATCGGGGCGGGAAAATACTTCGTAATCCTTATCCAGCAGATTGCCACCGGAGAAGTGCAGCACAGCAAAGCATGCCTTGGCTTCCGTTTCCCCGTAGCCTACCACATCCGTATCTGCCAGGGTTCCGGCAGTGACCAGCTGTTTCTGACCCAGATGTTCCACGGCATTCAGACGGTCCCGAAGACTGGCAGCCAGTTCAAATTCCAGATTGTCCGCTGCGGCAAGCATCTGCTGCTTGATCTGATCAGCAACAGCCTTATAGTTGCCCAGCAGCAGCTGCCTGGCCTGCTCCATGGTTTCCCGGTACTCGGTGCAGAGTTTATTCTCCTGGCACCAGCCGGCACATTGATTCATGTGGTAATTAAGGCAGGGGCGAGCCTTGCCGATATCCCGGGGGAATTGCTTGGAACAACCGGGAAGCTTCAAAGTCAACCGAATGGCCTCTAGAAGGGCATTGGTGACGCCACGGCTGCCATATGGACCGAAATACTCCGCACCATCGTCCGCAATCTTGTTTACCAAGGTAATGGTGGGGTAAATATCCTTACGGTTCAGCCGCAAATAGGGGTAACCCTTGTCATCTTTCAAAAGGATGTTGTATTTTGGCATATGCCGCTTGATCAGAGAACATTCCAGCACAAGGGCTTCAAATTCCGAAGCGGCGACGATAACATCAAAATGGTGGATTTTGCTCACCATCATCCGGGTCTTGGGGGAATGGGATGCGGTATCCTGGAAATACTGACTGACCCGGTTTTTCAGTTTTTTGGCTTTGCCCACATAAATAACCTTATCCGTTTTATCCCGCATGATATACACGCCGGGGGCATAAGGTAAGGTCAGGGCTTTTTCCTTCAGTTCCGCAAATGTCATAGCTTCTCTCCAAAAAAGACCGCCTCAATGCTTATGTGAGCATTGAGGCGATTGGATGTTAGATGGTTCAATAAACGTCACGCTGGAGCAGTGCTTCCAGAGCGTTCAAAGCAGCCTCAGCATCAGAGCCGGAAGCGGTCAGCGTTACCGTGGAACCGGTAACAATGCCCAGGGACATGATTCCCAGCAGACTCTTGGCATTCATCTTGCGGCTGCCAGACTCCAGCCAAATACTGCTCTCGAATTCATTGGCCTTCTGTACGAAGTATGTAGCCTGTTTGTTGTGCAGGCCGGACTCGCAGCGAACCAGAATTTCCTTATTGAACATATTTACACTCTCCTTTTCATCGCACCCGATTGGACACGACGGGTCTGTCTATATCATAGCATTTTTGGAGAAAATGTCAACTAATTTTCATCCCGTGTTAACTATCATACGAATTTTAACAAGAATTAACAGGGTTTTCTCCGAAAATCAGACAAATTCCGCTATGGTAACACCGTCTTCGCCCTCACCATACTGGCCCAGGCGGAATTTCTTTACGAATTTATTCCGTTTCAAAGACTGGTGTACGGCGGCACGGAGAGTGCCGGTACCCTTGCCATGGATGATGCGGACGGAGGAAAGGTTGCTGCGCATGGCTTCATCCAGGTAACGCTCCATAACACAAACGGCTTCCACAGCATCCATGCCCCGCAGGTCTACTTCCGAGGCCATGGCGGTCATTTTCATTTCTCTGCCGGAATGTTTGGGCCGGGCGCCCTTTTCCTTGTAGGGATTTTCATTTTCCAACAGGTAAATTTCATCAGCCTTGGCAGTCATTTTCAAAATACCTGCCTGCAGCTGGTAAGAGCCATCCTTATTGATGGCGATGACACTGGCTTTTGTACCCAGCTTCAGCAGTTCCACCGTATCACCAACCAGGATACCGCGGCTGGCCTTGGGGCGCTGCTTTTGCGGCTGCTGAGACCGCAGCTTGTCTTCTACCTCGTTCAAGTTCCGACGCAGCTCCGCCTGCCGGGCATTGATGCCGGTGGCATCGGCACTGTCGGTCAGTTGCTTACGCAAGGCTTTCAGTTCCTCGGAGGCGATATTGGCAGCAGCCCGGGCTTCTTCGATGATATACTGGGCTTCCTTTCGGGCGGCCTCCATGGCTTTTTCCTTTTCTTTCCGCAGCTGGGCGTGGTATTCCTCGCTCTGCTGCTTGATTTTGGCGGTTTCCTGCTTCAAGCGCTCCGCTTCCAGACGGGCAGATTCCATCTGCTGCCGCTGGGCTTCCAGCTGGGACAGGACATCCTCAAAATCCTTATCGCTCTTGCCAACCAGGTCATCCGCTTCCTTCAGAATCTCTTCCGACAGACCCAGTTTCCGGGAAATGGCAAAGGCATTGGACTTACCTGGGATACCGATGAGCAGCTTATAGGTGGGCTGCAGCGTTTCCACGTCAAATTCACAGGAGGCATTGATAACGCCCTTGGTACGCATGGCGTAAAGCTTCAGTTCCGCGTAGTGGGTGGTTGCCACAACACGGCTGCCCATTTTCCGGCAGAATTCGATGATGGCCATAGCCAGGGCAGCACCCTCGGCAGGGTCGGTACCGGCACCAAGTTCGTCAAAAAGGACCAAGGTGCGGTCATCACACTGGGTGACCACATCCACAATGGTGCGCATGTGGCTGGAGAAAGTGGACAGACTCTGGGCAATGGACTGCTCGTCGCCGATGTCTGCCAGAATGGCATCAAAAGTAGACAGGCAGCTGCCGTCACCGGCAGGAATGTGCAGTCCGCACTCGGCCATTAAAGTCAGCAGGCCCACGGTTTTCAGCGTGACCGTCTTGCCGCCGGTATTGGGACCGGTGATGATCATGGTATCGAAATCGCTGCCCAGGCGCACAGAAATGGGAACAACTTTTTTGGGATCTATCAGAGGATGACGGGCTTTCCGAAGGTCCACCCTGCCCTGGTCGTTCATCTGGGGTGCCCAGGCATTCATCCGATAGGCAAGCTTTGCCTTGGCGAAGATCACATCCAGCTGCACCAGCATCCGGTAGTCCAGGTTAATGTCTTCTGCATGGGCGGCTGCTTCGGCGGAGAGTTCCGCCAGAATCCGCTCAATTTCCTTCTTTTCCTTCAGTTCCAGTTCCCGGAGGGCATTGTTGGCATTAACGGCAGACATAGGCTCCACAAAATAAGTGGAACCGGTGGCGGAAACGTCATGGACAAGGCCGGGAACTTCGTTTTTACATTCGCTCTTCACGGGGACCACATACCGTCCTCCCCGGATGGTGATGATGGGTTCCCGGAGGTATTTGGAATAGGCAGGAGAGGAAATGACCTTTTGCAAGCTGTCCCGAATCTTGCCCGCCTGGATGCGCATATGGCGGCGGATGTCCGCCAAAGCAGGGGAAGCATTATCGGCGATTTCTTCCTCGGACAAAATCGCACCGAAAATCTTATCCTCCAGGTATTTATTGGGAGTCAGGGCGTTGAAGAGAACATCCAGGACGGTTTTTTCCTCGTCCTCAGAAACATAGCTCTTGATATTCCGGGCACAGCGAAGAACACCGCCGATTCTCAGCAGTTCCACAGGCTGCAGGCTGCCGCCCCGGTCTGCCCGTTCCAAAGAAGCGGACACATCGGTTACATCACCAAAGACAGGGTTGCCCTTCTTGGTGCAGAGGTTGGAGGCAGCGGTGGTCTGGGCCAGCATTTCGTTTACATCTTCCAGGTCAGAAGTAGGACGCACACGCAGGCAGGCCTCCTTGCCGCCGTAAGAGCCGGCGCAATCCGCAAGAAGATGGAGAACCTGGTCCAGTTCCAGCTTCAGTAATGATTTTTCGTATAGTTCAGACATGGTTAACTCCTAAATAAGTAAGGATTTGTAAAAATCCAGCGTGGAGAAGCCACGCTCCAATTGTGTGGTTAAGTAAGCCTCCGTTAGGGCTGCAAGCTGATTCATGGTGTCCGCACCCAGTTGGAAGCCAAAGAGTTTTTTCGGATCGCAGAAGCAGATGTAGCGCATGGCTTCCAGCAATCCCGGTGTCACAGGCATGTGGATGCCGCCGGTACTGCTGCGGCAGCTATGACATTCCAGCTGACCGGCAGACAAATCGAAACGATTGGGATTTTGACTTCCGCAGACATGACAGCCGAACAGGTCCGGCGTGTAGCCTGCCAAACAGGCGGCCCGAAGTTCAAAGACAGCCTTCACCTGGGTTTCCGGCAAATTCAGCTTTGACAGAGCAAACAGACAGTTCAGCAGCAGGGATTGCAGTTCCGGGTTGGGCAGGTCTTCCTGGGAAATCAGTTCCGCCGCCTGGGCAAAATAGGTACCCAGGGACAGCTTGGTCAAATCCCGGCGCAGACTCTGGAACAATTCGATAGAATGGGCCTCGTTGATGGTATACTGGCCCCGGTATTCAAACAGGACAAATTCACCGAAAGCCAGCAGCTGACAGGGGGCGATCAAGGGAGAATTCTTCCGCCGCAAGCCACGGGCTTTTATAGTAAGTTTGCCGTGGTTTCGGCTGAGGACCGTCAGCAGGGCATCCCGGTCATTGTAGTCCGTGACTCTGAGGACGATTCCCTGGATCGTCAGATACATGGTTTTCCTCCATCTTTAAGGCGTTGGTATAAGCCAGGTAGGCCTCCGGTGATCCGGTTTTCAAAAACAAATTCCAAAAATCCTGTGCATTCATCCACATCCCTCCTGGGGATAGGATTTGCATTGAGGATCAGATTTACAACTGGAAATTATTCGCTGTATCCAAAGTTGCGGACCAGGAAATCGCTGTCACGCCAGTTTTCCTTGACCTTGACCCAGGTGGTCAGGTACACCTTGGTTCCCATGAACTTTTCACAGTCGGCACGTGCCATAGAGGAAATCTTTTTCAGCATAGAACCCTGCTTGCCGATAATGATACCCTTGTGGCTGGCCTTTTCGCAGTAGATGGTGGCATCGATATCGATAATACCGTTATCACGCTCGGAGAAGGTGGTGATTTCCACAGCGGTGCCGTGGGGAATTTCCCGGTCCAGATTCCACAGAATCTTTTCCCGAATGATTTCTGCCATCACCTGCCGCTCGGGCTGATCGGTGGTCACATCTTCATCAAAGAGGAAAGGACCTTCCTGGGCATACTTGCCGCATACTTTCAGCAGCTCCTCCACGCCGTCACCGGTCTTGGCGGAAATGGGAATGATGGCATCGAAGGCAGCGGCCTGGGAATAGACGGCGATAACTTCCAGCAGTGCGTCCTTTTCCACGGTGTCGATCTTATTGATGGCCAGGATCGCAGGACTGTGGCTGGCCTTGATCTTCTCGATGAGGCCCTCTTCCTGGGGACCAACGGAAGCGATGGGCTCCACGACCAGAATAGTTGCATCCACGTCAGCAATGGAATCCCGGGCAACGTTTACCATGTAATCGCCCAGCTTGGTGCGGGCACGGTGGAAACCGGGGGTATCCACGAAGACAAACTGGGTATCTTCCTTGGTGACGATGCCGCAGATGCGGTTACGGGTGGTCTGGGGCTTATTGGAAACGATGGCGATCTTTTCGCCGACAAGGTAGTTGGTCAAAGTGGACTTGCCTACGTTGGGCCGTCCGGCAATGGTGATCATAGCGGATTTGGTTTTCATATGTGAATTCTCCTTAATCTCTGCTCATTTTCTTGATGGAGGCGGCGATGATCTCTTCCCTGCCGCGCATTTGCTTCTTCTTTTCACCCTCGTCCAGATGGTCGTAACCCAGCAGATGGAGCATGGAATGGATCGTCAAGTAGCCTACCTCCCGTCGGGTGGAATGGCCGAATTCCTGGGCCTGTGCAAGGGCCCGCTCCAGGCTGATGCACATATCGCCCAGAGGCACCAGGCCTGTATCCGGATCCTGATAATCTACCCAATCCATGGGCGGATTGCCCGGTTCCAGCTGGAACATAGGAAAACTCAGCACATCCGTGGGTTTGTCCAGGTTCCGGCTTTCCCGGTTGACCACCTGGATGCCGGCATCATCGGTAATGAGGACATTGATCTCACAGGGAACGCTAACCCGTTCCGCATCCAATGTTGCGTGGATACACTTGCGGATGATGGACTTGATCACAAGGGTCTGCAGACTCAACTGCTCAAATACAATATTTATCTTATGTTTCATATCAATTCTTCCTCGAATACTTTCCTTTGAATTGAGGGTTGGGCTTCTTCATTTCCGGCTTCTGAGCTGCTTTCTCGTAGGCGTTGATGATCTGCTGGACCAGTGCATGACGGACAACGTCCGCGGAGGTCAAACGGCAAATGGCGATATCTTTCACACCGTCCAGGACCCGAACCGCATCTTTAAGGCCGGAAACCTTATCGTCCGGCAGGTCGATCTGGGTCACGTCGCCGGTGATGACAATTTTGGAGCCGAAACCAAGACGGGTCAGGAACATTTTCATCTGCTCCCGGGTGGTGTTCTGGGCTTCGTCCAGGATAATAAAGCTGTCATCCAGGGTACGGCCGCGCATATAGGCCAGAGGAGCCACTTCAATGGAGCCCCGCTCCTGGTATTTCTGGAAGGTTTCGGCGCCCAGCATGTCATACAGAGCATCATACAGAGGCCGCAGGTAAGGGTCGACCTTATTCTGCAGGTCACCGGGCAGGAAGCCCAGGCGTTCGCCGGCCTCCACCGCAGGACGGGTAAGAATGATCCGGTTTACTGTCCGCTCCCGGAAAGCGGCAACAGCGGCTGCAACAGCCAGGTAGGTTTTGCCGGTACCGGCAGGGCCAACGCCAATGGTGATGGTATTTTTCTGGATGGCTTTCATGTAGGTCTGTTGGCCCACGGTCTTTGCCTTGATGGGCTTGCCCTTGGCGGTGATGCAAACCACATCCTTTGTCATCTGAGCCACCTGGTGGTCGTTGCCCTCGCTGACCAAAGTAATCAGATACCGGACCCGCTGCTCGTCGATGGCCTCCCCCTTGGAGGCAAGAGCCAGCAATCCCTCCAGGGTTCGGACCGCTTTATCTACAGACTCCTCTTCGCCGGAAACCCGCAGGTCCGTGCCGCGGTTGACCACCTGGACACCCAGGGCATCCTCGATTCGTTTGATATTCTCATCAAAGGAGCCAAATACCGCGATCAGGTCCTCTACCCGTTCGGCATTGACAATCCTCTCAATCATTTTTGACATATGCTTCTCCAATCTGTTCCTGCTGTACTCTGCCGATCATTTCCAGGCACACATAGCTGCCTGTCAAAAAAACCGCTTGCTCTTCTTCCAGAAAAGAAACATTGCTGCTCGTAATTTTCCCGGCCAGCATCTGACTGCGCAAATAGTTCCGCGAAAATTCAGCCAGCGCTTCCGCAGACGGTGTGGCCTTGACCGTTTCCTGTTCCCGGAGAGTAACGGTTTCTACCGCCAATGCAAAGGGCAGCACAAAGCCGCCGGGCAGAGTGACATAATATTCCGAATACATTCTACCACAACTGGTATCCGAAATTCCACTATCTTTCCATAAATTTATGCGTTTTTTTCCGATGATCAGGCTATACTTGTGGCGGCGGGTCCCGGTTTCATGGACCGACGTACATAAACGCAGGGAAATGACGCTAAAGTCCCGCCGGGTCCAGGCATAAATCTCCCCCTCCGCCTGGGTAGAGCGCAGAAAAAGCCCGCAGTCGGTATAGCCGGAAATCAAAACCTGTCCCGATTTTACAGCTTGTCCTGGCTGACACAGCAGATTTCCCCGGGTGGCGGTGCAGGAATACACAATTCCGTCCCGGCTTGCCAGGATGCTCTGTACTCCGGTTTCTGTTTTCGAATCCTTAGGAACGGTTCGTTCCCGGACAGAAATAACCGCGACACATCCCCTGGTGTTGACACCAGCCCACTGCAGTTGCGGAACAGCTGACAGCAAAGCGTTTTTGATTTTCTCGCTGCGTACTTCTTTTCTGGATGCAAAAAAACGGATACCAATGGATTCTGCTGCTGCCAGGATTTCTCTTGCCGGAACGGTATGGTTCCCCTCAACCCTCACAAACAGAACCCGGCTGGGAAAATAAAGCACCAATACCAGCAGGAATATGACTGCGATCGCCAAAACCGGGCGCTTTCGCCATCGGGCGATTCCCCAATACATACCCATTTTCTGATACAACTGCAACGTATCTCCACGTTTTTTTGCCAGTGCCGACAAAGCACGGTAGTCCTTACGGTGGATCCGAAAGCGAAGCGTTAAGTCACTGACCTGTGAAACGCGATAAATCGTGATGCCGTATCTATTTGCTTCTGCCAATGCCGTTTCCGGCTCAGCGCTGGTTAACTCTACCTCCATCATGCCGGCAGCAGAACACCAAAGGTTCACCGTTCACCCCTCCTGTGCAAATAAACGCTTTCAATCCTGCCGGAAATCACCAGCTGCTCTTTTGTCATTCGGCTCAGTTCCAGGGAGCATCCGCAGACCTCTACAAAACCAAACTTTACACATACACCGATACGCTCCCGGCAATATTCCCGGACACCGCAGTGATTCTCGATCAGGACTTGCCTATTACCGGCTATCTCGATCAAAGGCTGGCCCGGAACAGGCTCACCCACCAGATCCATGGCTTCTGTCATCCGTTGAAGGATATTGGCGTTTTCCTTCATACACTCACCCCTTTTTCCAAGCATATGAATGGATGGCTGGCAAGTTGCATAGATTCTTCCGAGGTGATTTCCATGAGAAAGCAGAAGATTTTAACGGGGACAGCAGCCGCAATTGGAATGCTGATTCTGATTCTGGACAGTAAAACAGCTTTATTGGGTGCTGCGCAAGGCATAGATTTGTGTATCAAAACGGTAATCCCCT
Organism: Faecousia sp.; assembly: GCA_045533345.1. Lineage (GTDB taxonomy): Bacteria > Bacillota > Clostridia > Oscillospirales > Oscillospiraceae > Faecousia. The sequence goes on from JAZSHO010000005.1 coordinate 10,561, forward strand.
CACTGTTTCCCTTTATTTTGCTTTCTATTCTGATAACGGAGGGATTTTCGGGTATGTCCATGTCCTTTCTGCGTCCGGTCAGCAAGCTTTTTTCTATGCCAAAGGGTACGGAAGCCATTCTGGTTCCGGCTTTCTTTGGTGGATATCCCATTGGTGCCCAGTGCATCGGCACGGCATTCAGAGCAGGCAGCATCACAAAAGCAAACGCCCAGAAACTGTTGGCATTTTGCAGCAATGCCGGCCCATCCTTTTTATTTGGTATGGTTGGTGCTATGTTTCCGGACAAATGGATGGCATGGGGCTTGTGGGGCATCCAGATAATAAGCACCTGGATGGTTTCCACCCTGTTTCCTTGCGAAGCTGATACACAATCTTTCAAAGCCATACAAGACAGCCAAACATTTCCCATGAAAACAGCCCTGGTTTCCATGGCAACGATATGCGGCTGGGTGATTATATTTCGAGTGGTGATTGGATTCGGGGATCGTTGGGTTCTGTGGATCCTGCCACGGGAAGCACGGGTGGCAGTTCTGGGGATGCTGGAATTGTCCAATGGCTGCTGCGAACTGGCTTCCATCGAAAATGTTTCATTACGGTTTGTGCTGGCATCGGGGCTTTTGTCATTCGGCGGTATCTGCGTACTGATGCAGACGATTTCCGTTGTCCGGGGATTGTCCATAAAATACTATTTGATTGGAAAAGGACTGCAAAGCCTGTTCAGTGTGCTGCTGGCTGCAGCCATTGTTCACAGAACTTTTCATTTACTCCCATTATTCCTGTGCCTTTTTTTGATTATTCCTCGAAAAATTAGAAAAACCAGTAGCAATCCCCTTTCTGTTGGTGTATAATACAGAAAAACATTCCCGGAGGATCCGTCATGCTTTTCCGTAAAAAAATAGAACGCTCATGCTCTTACTGCCGATTTGGCACTGTGTTGGAGGATGGACAGGTACTTTGCAGTAAAAAAGGTATCCGAAGTGTTGAAGACAAATGTCTGAAATTCAAATACGATCCCTGCAAGCGAATTCCTCTGAAAGCAAAGGCTATGGATTTTTCCAAATATGATAACGAGGACTATTCCCTGTAACGAAGAACCGCTGCAAGCAGATGCTTGCAGCGGTTCTTTTATTGAATCATTTCCAGGAATTGATCTTCAGACAGAATGGGAATGCCCAGTTCCCGTGCCTTACGTTCCTTGGATCCGGCGTTTTCGCCGACTACAACGTAGCTGGTCTTTTTGGACACAGAACCAGCGGCTTTTCCACCGAAAAGCTCGATTTTTTCCGTGGCTTCTTCCCGGGTGAACTTACTCAGCGCACCGGTGAGGACAAAAGTGAGGCCTGCAAAGCGGGTATCGGATACCACCCGTTTGCTTTCAAAGTTCACACCTGCCTGACGGAGTTTTTCCACCATGTGCTTCGACTGCTCCTGGCCGAACCAATTGCTGATATTGGCAGCGGTGACGGCACCTACGTCGGATACATTGGTCAATTCCTCTTCGGAAGCTGCCATCAAAGCATCCAGGCTGCCAAAAGTAGAGGCAAGAACCTTACCGGTCTTGGCGCCTACCTGCCGGATACCCAGAGCATAAATCAGTCGGCTCACATCCTGGTTCTTGCTGGCTTCAATGGCCTTCAGAAGCTTCTCCGCGGCCTTGGAGCCGGATTTCCACAGGCTCTTGATGTCTTCCAAAGTAAGATAATAAATGTCTGCAGGAGATTTGATGAGATTCTTTTCAATCAGGCCTTCCACAATGGCGCTGCCCAAGCCCTCAATATCCATAGCATCCCGGCTGACAAAGTGGGCAATATTCCGGCTCAGCTGGGCGGGACATTCTGCACCGGTGCAGCGAAGAAAGGCGCCATCCTCATCCTGCTCCACCTTTGCGCCGCAAACGGGGCAAACGGAAGGTAAATGATACGGTACCGTACCCTCGGGACGCTTGGAAAAGTCCACTTCCAGAATTTCGGGGATAATTTCACCGGCTTTTCGAATCTGCACCGTATCGCCAATCCGAATATCCCGCTGGGTGATGAAATCCTGGTTGTGGAGCGTTGCATTGGTGACAGTGGTGCCTGCAAGGCGCACGGGCCGAACCACAGCCTTGGGTGTCAGAACGCCGGTTCTGCCCACCTGGACTACAATATCTTCCACTACGGTGGGTTTGATTTCGGGAGGGTATTTGTAGGCGGCGGCCCAACGGGGGAATTTGGCGGTGGCACCCAGCCGTTCCCGATGGGAAAGATCATCTACCTTGATGACAGCGCCGTCAATATCGCAGGTCAGCTTTTCCCGGTTTTCATTGATAGCAAGGATCTCTTCGTCAATGGCCGAGATGGAGGAAAGCTTTTTCTGAGGAATCACCTTGAATTTAAGGCGCTTCAAATAGTTGAGGGATTCCGTGTGGCTGGAAAATTCCATCCCTTCGATCAGCTGGATGTTGAAAATATAAATGTCCAAACCCCGTTTGGCCGCGATTTTGGGATCCAACTGGCGCAAGGAACCTGCGGCGGCGTTTCGGGGATTGGCAAAGAGGGACTTCCCTTCTGCTTCCTGCCGGGCATTCAGCTTTTCAAAGCTCTTCTTGGGCATGAACACCTCACCCCGGACGATCAGTCGGGCAGGAGCATTTTCCAATGTCATGGGAATGGAATGGATGGTTTTCAGGTTCTCCGTTACATCCTCACCGACGTTGCCGTCACCGCGGGTGGCACCACGGACAAATTTACCGTCCACATATTCCAGAGCCACGGAAAGTCCGTCGATTTTCGGTTCCACAGAGAATTCCGCATTTCCCTCGGCGGCAATAACCTTTTCCAAAAATTCATTCAGTTCCTGGATGCTGAACACATCCTGCAGACTCATAAGGGGTACGGGGTGCTGCACCTTTTCAAACTGGCTCAAGGCTTCGCCGCCAACCCGTTTGGTGGGACTGTTGGGCAGAGTAAGCTGTGGATTTTCTGCTTCCAGAACTTCCAGTTCCCGCAAAAGACGGTCATATTCAAAATCGGGCATGGTAGGATCATCCAGAACGTAGTAACGGTGCCCCGCCTCGTTCAGAATATCCGTCAATTCCTTAATTCTCTCTTTCGGATCCATAATTTCCTCCGGTCTGTAAATAGGTTTGGGGGACCTCCCCCACGATCACCGTTTCCGCAACCACCACCTCGCTGGCAATGGTGAAACTGCCGGTTTCTCCCAATACCAGCACGGCCACATCCACGCTGACCTCCATGATCAGCTGGTGCAAAGTTTGATTGATGCCCGCCTGGGAGAAATGGCTGGCAAAGTTGGCATCGGAATTGCGGATGGACAGAATATGCACCGGGATAGCAACACCCTTGCCGGAAAAGAGCTCCGGCAGGAACAGGCTGCCTATGGGGATACCAATATCCGAGGTGTCCAGTGCAAGAATTTCATCATTGATGATGTTCAAAATATCCGTTTTCAGCCGATTCACTTCGCTCATGTTGGTTTTCAGTGCGGTGATGCGGCCGTCCAAGTCTTTTTCAAAATAGACGATCCGGTCGTACTGAATATCCCCTGCAGCGATTTGCTTGGCGATGGCATCGTTGGTAAGGTCTGAGGTAGTGTTTTTCACCTGGGTCTGGGCCAATTCCCGGATCACATCCCGGTATTTTACCCGAAACACCAGGAATAATGACAGAATTATGACAAAAAGAACCATAATTCTTCGAAATATCCGACGCAATCGCCAACGCATACCCATCACCTCGTAAAAGGGTATGCATCAGATTTCAGATAATACCGGGAGATTGCCACACCAGTCTGCGGCCCTCCTCGCAATGACATATTCGCTTTACAGCTTCTTCATGTGGGCAGAGGCTGTCTTGGCCATGAGCTTTTTTGTGCCGATATCGTCAAAGGCGATTTCCAGCAGTGCATCGCCGCCCATTTTCATAACGGATAATACCATGCCGCGGCCAAAGGCTGCGTGCATGACCATATCGCCCTTGTTCAGCTCCAGGTAAGAAGCCTTCTGCGTTGTGGGAGAAACCATGGAACTGGTGTTACCATTTGGCTGCGGCTTTTTGGGGAGACTGTAATTATTGTAGGAAGGGTACTGGCTGTAGCCGCTGCTCTGATAGGAGAAAGCAGGCTCAGCTGCACGGCGGAAAGCGCCTTTGCGGACAATGCACTCCTCGGGGATTTCCTTTAAGAATCGGGAAGACATGGCGGCAGAGGTTCGGCCGTAAATCATACGCTGCTTGGCATGGCTGATGGTGAGGCTTTCCTTGGCCCGGGTAATGGCCACGTAACACAGGCGGCGCTCCTCTTCCATCTCCTCTGCGTCGCCTATGGAGCGCATACCGGGGAACAAGCCATCCTCGAAGCCCACCAGGAATACATGGGGGAATTCCAGACCCTTGGCAGAGTGCATGGTCATCATGACCACCGCATCGTCCCCGTCGTTATACTCTTCCAGGTCCGTATAAAGGGCAATTTCCTCCAGGAAACCTGCCAGAGTAGGAACATCCGCATTCTGGACATAGGACTGGATGCTGGATTTCAGTTCTCGGACGTTTTCCAGGCGGGTTTTGTTTTCTTCCGTGTCCTTGGACTGGAGCATATCCACATAGCCGGTGCGGATCAACAGTTCATCATAGAAATCCGGAAGGCTCATGCCATCTTCCAGAAGCTGTTCCATGCCCTCGATCAGAGCCGAGAATTGCATCAGCTTCATGGCGGGCTTTTCCAGTGGGCCGTAGGAATAGGGGTCGGAAACCACATTGTACAGAGGCTTGCCCTCCGCTTCCGCTAGACGGGATGCAGTGTCGATGGTCTTGGGGCCAAGGCCTCTGGGCGGGTTGTTGATGATGCGCTTTAACCGTAGGTCGTCAGCACGGTTGTTGATAATGCACAGGTAGCTGAGCATATCCTTCACTTCCGCCCGGTCAAAGAACCGGGTGCCGCCGATGACACGGTACGGGATGCCATTTCGCTTCAGCGCATATTCCAACGCATTGGACTGGGCGTTGGTACGGTACAAAATGGCATAATCCTTAAAGTTTTTACCCTTGGAGCCGGAAATGATACGGCTGGCTACGTAGTTGGCTTCGCCGCCTTCGTCGGTGGCTTCGTAGACCGTAATGGGGTCGCCCTGGCCGTTGGCAGTCCAGAGCCGCTTGCCCTTTCGGCCCAGGTTGTGGGAAATCACCGCATTTGCCGCATTCAGAATGGACTGGGTGGAGCGATAATTCTGCTCCAGGCGGATGGTTCGGGAGCCGCGGTACTGCTTCTCGAAGTTGAGAATGTTTTCAATGGTGGCGCCCCGGAAGCGATAGATGCTCTGGTCATCGTCACCCACAACACAAATGTTTTCATAGCCGCCGGCCAGGAGGCTGGTCAGCAGGTACTGCATATGGTTGGTATCCTGGTACTCGTCCACCAGTACATAGCGGAATTTCCGCTGGTAATACTGCTTCACATCCTCATTTTCCAGGAGGAGTTTGACCGTAACAAAGATAATATCGTCAAAGTCAAGTGCATTATTATCCTTCAGCCGGGTCTGGTATTTCTGATATGCTCGGGCAATGTGTAAGGCCCGGTAGTCACCGGTACGCTCTGCCCGGTCCAGCATTTCCTCCGGGGAGACCATCCGATCTTTTTCCTTACTGATGGCACCCAGGACATACTTGGCCGGGAAAGTCTTGTCATCCAGGCCCATGTCCTTGATGATTTCTTTCATGATCCGCTCGGAATCTGAGGTATCGTAGATGGTAAAGCTGCGGGTATAGCCCATGCATTCAATATCCCGGCGGAGAATACGGCAGCAGGCACTGTGGAAGGTCATGGCCCAGATGTCCTGAGCTTCCGGTCCCAGGAGAACGGAAAGACGCTCTTTCAATTCGTTGGCAGCCTTGTTGGTAAAAGTAATGGCTATGATGCTCCAGGGTACTGCCCGCTCTACGGCGCAGAGGTTGTCCGCACGCCAGCGGTCATAATCGCTGAGATCGTCGCCCAGATTTTCCAGGAAGGAAACATCCTCTTCGGTAATAATATCGGGAATCTCATTGGTATCGCTGCCGCGGCCAAAGCGTATGATGTTGGCAATTCGGTTGATCAGCACTGTGGTCTTGCCGCTTCCGGCCCCTGCCAAAAGGAGCAAAGGGCCTTCTGTGGTCAAAACCGCCTCCTGCTGCATGGAATTGAGTTCAGAAAACTGACCGGCGATGTATTTCCGCCGGGCAGATAAGAATCGGGAATCCAGAATTTCGCTCATAGTCGCACCTATCCATAATATTGATTGGGACTATTTTAGCAAATTTGAGCGAAAAGGTAAAGCATAATTTACGCCAGCATTTCCCGGAGCAAGGCAATGGCCTTCTTTTCTATGCGGGAGACCTGGACCTGACTCACATCCATGACTTTGGCTACCCGCTGCTGAGTCAAACTATGGAAATAGCGCAGTTGAATAACCAGTCGCTCCCGTTCCGGCAGCTTTTCGATGGCTTGGCGAAGGGCGATTTTCTCCACCATTTTCTCTTCCGATTCCGTGTCCGTCAGGACCTGCTCCAAAGAGAAGCCCTCCTCTCCGGTTTCCCGCTGGATGGATTCCGTGGCGGCGGTAGCGGTTTCTGCCAGGGCAATTTCCTCCGGAGAAAAGCCTGTCTGATTGGAGATTTCCTGGATGGTCGGTTCTCTTCCCAAAGCGCCAGTTAAACGGCTGCGAACGGATTTGATTGTAGCGGCTTGCTCTTTTAAGCCGCGGGATACCTTTACGGCTCCGTCATCCCGGAGAAAGCGGCGGATTTCCCCGGCAATTTTCGGCACCGCATAGGTGGAAAACTGGGTGCCGAATTCCAAGTCGAAACCCTCTACCGCTTTCAAAAATCCCAGACAGCCCAGTTGGTACAAATCATCCGGTTCCGCTCCCCTGCCCATGAAACGCCGGGCAACGGACCAGATGAGGCCCGAATTTTCCGAAACCAGAAGCTCCGAGGCATCCTTGTCACCCTGCTGGGCTTTGGCGATCAGTTCTTCGAGCCTACTCATGTGCGGCGCTGCAGCTTCCGGCGCATATGTACCGTGGTACCTTTGCCCGGTATGGAGTTGATTTCCAGATTGGTCATGAAGCTTTCCATAATGGTGAAGCCCATGCCGCTGCGTTCTGCACCGCCTGTGGTATAGGATGGACGGCGGGCTTGTTCCACATCCGGGATCCCAACCCCTTTGTCCTTGATAACGATGTCCAGCACATTGTCTTTCAGAATACGGCAGCGAAGGGTGATATTGCCAAGTTTATCCGGGTAGGCATGGACAATGCAGTTGGTTACTGCCTCAGATACCGCTGTGCGGATGTCCCCCAATTCTTCCAGTGTCGGGTCCATCTGGGCTGCAAAACAGGCTACGGCGCTGCGGGCAAAAGCTTCGTTACAGGATTTGCTGGGAAAGTCCAAAATCATATAGTTGTCGAATTTCATGATACTGCCTCCTTGATTTCCACCAATTTATCGATTCCCGATGCCCGGAAGACCCGCATGGGCTGCTGGGCTATCCCAGTCAATAACAATTGTCCTTCAATTTGGGTCATGCAGCGCATGGCATTGATAACCACGGCAATTCCGGAAGAATCCACAAAAGAAACATCCCGGAAATCCAGAATACACACATCCGGGGTATAGGCTTCGATTTTGGCGGCGATGGACTGAATGTAGTCTTTTGCACAGTGGTGGTCGATTTCTCCGGTCAAGGCAACTGTCAGCCGTCCCGATTCCAAAAAACTGGTAAAATGCATGAGCATACCTCCTGGGTTCGTTTTTTTACAGTATAAAATCCCGTTTCCGCAATTACAGTCGGAAACGGGATTGGCGTAAAATATAAAATGCGGTGCAAACCATTGGTTTGCACCGCATACAGGTTATTAAGCAAGCTTCTGCATTGCAGCCAGGCTCTGCTCCAACTGGGCGATGAGGTCGCGATGCTTGGCGGCCTTTTCTCGCTCGGCGTTGACAACAGCCTCGGGAGCCCGGGAAACGAACTTCTCGTTGGACAGCTTGGCTTCCAGAGAACCCAGGAACTTCTTGGCAGCTTCCAGCTCCTTGTTGATTCTTGCCAGCTCCTTGGCAACGTCCACCAGCTGACCCATGGGGATATACAGCTTGGCATCGGCGGTGGTGATGGTCACCATGCCGTCCAGATTCT
>JAZSHO010000145.1:0-30518 GCA_045533345.1 Faecousia sp.
AGAAACAGACCGGTTGCGTCCACCAACTATGGCGCAACCTTCCGTTGCGCGTCCTTTCAGCCAAACAAACTCTGAATAAAGGCCCAAATCTCGGGCAGATTAAAGCCGACGTACAGTGCCACGATGGCCAGAATCAGTTTCAGCGTGCTGTCAATTTTCATCTGTTTCACCTCTTATTTCCTGCGGCTGCCCTTTGTGGGGGCAGGGGCCTTTTTGGCGGGGCTTTTGTTCGGCGGTGCCTTGGGCGCCGCTTTTTTCACGGGTGCTTTTCCTTTCACGGGTGCCTTGGGAGGGGGTGCGGTATAGCCGCCGGCCTTGGGTGGAATGGCCCGGATCAGGCACTTGGGCCCGGAACCGATGAGGTCCTCCCGGTGGGCGGCGATGAGGGCCTCCCGAACCAAGTAATAATTCTTGGGGTTCCGGTATTGGATCAGCGCCCGCTGCATGGCCTTCTCGTGAGGGTCCGTGGGGACATAGACTTTATCCATGGTCCGGGGATCAAGGCCGGTATAGTACATGACCGTGGACAATGTAGAGGGGGTGGGGTAGAAATCCTGGACCTGCTCCGGGTTGTAGCCCATTTCCCGGATGTACTCGGCCAGTTCCACAGCCTCCTTCATGGTGGAGCCGGGGTGGCTGGACATGAGGTAGGGAACCAGATACTGATTCATGCCGTACTGCTTGTTCAGCGCAAAGTATTTGTCCACGAACTGGTTGTACACCGCGTTCCGGGGTTTGCCCATGCGGCTGAGGACCGCGTCGGATACATGCTCCGGTGCAACTTTCAGCTGTCCGGAGATATGGAATTGGACCAATTCCTTGAAGAAAGTGTCCTTTTTGTCCGCCAGAAGATAGTCGAAACGGATACCGCTGCGGACGAAAACCTTCTTCACGCCGGGGATTTTCCGGAGTTTGCGCAGCAGCGCCACATAGTCAGAGTGGTCCGCCTTCATATTTTTGCAGGGGGTGGGGTACAGGCACTGCCGTCCGCCGCAGGCACCTTTGGTCAGCTGCTTTTCGCAGGCGGGGTGCCGGAAATTGGCGGTAGGGCCGCCCACATCGTGGATATAGCCCTTGAAATCCTTATCCTTGACCATGATTTCCGCCTCTTTCAGGATGGATTCATGGCTCCGGGTCTGGATAATACGGCCCTGGTGGAAGGTCAGCGCGCAGAAAGAGCAGGCGCCGAAGCAGCCACGGTTGGAAACCAGGCTGAATTTCACTTCCTCAATGGCAGGCACGCCACCGGCCTTGGCGTAGCTGGGATGCCAGGTCCGCTGGTAAGGAAGCTCGTAAACCGCATCCATTTCTTCCGTGGTCAGAGGCTTCTGGGGCGGATTTTGCACCACATATTCCTTACCGTAGGGTTCAGCCAGCCGCTTGGCGGTGAAGGGGTCGCAGTTTCCGTACTGAACCTTAAAAGATTCGGCATATTTCCGTTTATTCTGCTTAACTTCGTCAAAAGCGGGCAGCACGATGGTGGGCAGGCTTTCGTCCAATTCGGCAGTCTTGAATACGGTGCCGTCGATATAAGTGATATCCTTGGCCTCCATGCCGGAATTCAGCGCGTCCGCCAGCTCCACGATGGACTTTTCACCCATGCCGTACATGAGGATATCCGCCTGGCTGTCCAGCAGGATGGAGCGCTTCATGGTTTCACTCCAGTAATCGTAGTGGCCCAACCGCCGCAGGCTGGCCTCAATGCCGCCGATGAGGATGGGCACATCCTTGTAGGTCTGGCGGATCAGGTTGCAGTAAACGATGGTGGCATAGTCGGGCCGCTTACCCATGACGCCGCCGGGGGTGAAGGCATCGGTCTTCCGCTTATGCTTGGTGACGGAATAGTGATTCACCATGGAATCCATATTGCCGCCGCTGACCAGAAAGCCTAACCGGGGACGGCCGAAAACACCGATGGATTTGGGATTCTTCCAGTCCGGCTGGGAGATGATACCCACGGAATAGCCGTGGCTTTCCAAGATACGGCTGATAATGGCATGACCGAAGGAGGGATGGTCTACGTAGGCATCGCCGATGACGTAGACAAAGTCGCAGCTTTCCCAGCCCCGGTCCAGCATTTCCTGTTTATTGATGGGCAAAAAAGACATATTCTGCCTCCTGAAAACAATATTTTATTCATTATAGCAGATCCAGTAGGGAAAGGGAAGTGTAAAAAAGTAGGGCGGGGTCATGACCCCGCCCTACAAAATGAATCCTTATTTTTTCTGTAATTGCTCCAAGGCATTCACCACAGCCTGGGGCATGGGCACCCCCGCAAGGCCCAGATTTTCCACGATGGAAAGCACCTCGTTGGAACAAAATCCGATGCACACTGCGTCCCGGACATAATCTGCCCCCAGAACCGCATCCATCTGAACGGCCACCAGCACAAACAGCAGCATCAGACCCTTTTTGCACAGTCCCTTCAAACCGTAGGCAGAGTTATACGCCCCGGATTCGGATTTGCTGCTTTTGTGGAACACCAGGGCGACAACACTGCCGGAAATATAATCCACGCTGATGCACACCAGCAGAGCCGCCAGAGCAGCATCCCAGCCCCCAAAGGCAGCGGCCAGAGCGCTGCCCGCAACACCCAAAGCGGTACAGATTCTCTGTTTCATATCCTTCACCTCCTTTTTGAAAGGTTTTTTCACCCTTTGACAAAAAAGAAGCCCCGGCTGCATCAATTCATGCAACCGGGAGAAAAAACTGTCATTGCGAGGAGGGATACGAACGTATCCCGACGTGGCAATCCCCCGGTATTTAGGAGATTGCCACACCAGTGTGCGCACTGGTTCGCAATGACATGCAGCTTTTTAGATTTTCGAATTACTTATGCTGTACCTTTACCTTGGTGCCGTCGGGACGGACGATATAGGTGTTCTCCAGCTGGCCTACCAGATTGGACTTGACGGAGTCAATGTAGATCCGGCGCAGCTTGTCCCGTTTTGCCAGTTCTTTCTGGGTCAGACCTTCCGCCTTGTTCTTTGCTGCCAGTTCGTTGATTCTGGCGATGACTTCATTCATGTTCATAGTTTTACCTCACACATAGCGGTGGATGACCACCGAAATTCGATCTTTTTTTGTCCGTCCGTTGACGGTATGGAGTTTGATTTTTCCCAGACCCCGCACGGAGATTTTCGCCCCCTCGGCGACGGCTTTGTCGGGCTTTTCACAGGGAAGGCCGTCGATGGCGGCTTTTCCCTGACTTACATACTGGGCGGCCAGACTCCTGCCAATGCGAAAACCGGAGGAAATGACGCTGTCCAACCGGAGCGATGCCAGGGTGTCCTTGATTTCTTTCACTTCCGGTTCCGGGATGCTGGCCTCCCACAGGGAGATTTGCGCTAAGTGCAGTTTCGTCCGTCCGGCGGAGGTGAAATTCTGCAGAATATAAGGGGCGATTTCCGTTGTAACGAAGAAATCACAGCTTTCCTTTCCCACGCAGATGTCGCCCACGGTTTCCCGTCCGATGCCCGCACCCATCAATGCTCCCAGGAAATCCCGGTGGTTAGGGGAATCTCCCTGATAAAAATGGGCCCGAAGGCAGACAACGGGACCGTCTTCTTCCCAAAGGGCGCTTTCTTCCAGATAGTCGGGAAGATATACGAGCATTCTTCTTTCCGCATCGCCATAGCCGCCGAAAGCATACAGCCCCTCCGGCTCGCCGAAGAGGTATTTTGCCATTTCCAGCTCCCGGGGAGAAAGAAAGCAGGTATTCGCCGGGATGTTCTTGCGGATGCCTGCATTTATTTTGTCCCACAATTTGGCCAGAAGCATACGGTCTTCCGGATTGTGGGCAATTTTTTCAATATTATTGCGATCCATTGTATCACCGAAAGCATTATAGCATAGATTTGCCCAACTGAAAAGAAGTTTTTCTTGTGTGAAGCCGGTTTTTGGAGTATAATGACAAATATAATGGTGAAGTATGCGGAAAGCCGCAGAAAGGAACGGTTATGGTTATTGGAATCATCGGCGGCGGCGCCAGCGGAATGGGCGCAGCCTTGGCCGCGGCAGAGAACAAAGAAGTGCAGGTCATTCTGATGGAGCGGCAGGCCCGGGTGGGCCGGAAACTCAGCGCCACCGGAAACGGCCGCTGCAATTTGACGAATCTCCACGCCGGGGTTCGGGGCTACCATGGAGAGGATGCTTCTTTTTCTGACTATGCCATCGGGCGATTCGGCCCAGAAAAGACCCTGGAATGGTTTCGCTCCCTGGGTCTGTTTACCGTAGCAGAAGAATCCGGTCGGGTGTATCCTTATTCCGACCAGGCCAATTCTGTGGTGGATGTGCTGCGGTTTGCTCTGGAAAAGCCCAATATCTGTCAGAAAATGGGCTTCGAGGTGGAAAAAGTGAAGAAAACCGCCAATGGCTTCCGGGTGGAAACCAAGGAAGAAGCGGTGGAGTGCGATAGGCTCATCATTGCCTGCGGCGGGCTGGCCGGAACCAAGCTGGGCGGTACCATGTCCGGCTTCAAGCTGCTGCGTACCCTGGGACATAAATGCACCAAGCTGCGGCCTACTCTGGTGCAGCTGAAATCCTCCTGGGGTGGCACTGCATCGTTGAAAGGTGTCCGGGCAAACTGCCATGCAGCCATTTACCACAATGATGTGCTGTTCTCCGAAAGCGAAGGAGAACTGCAGTTTACGGAATACGGCCTTTCCGGTCCGGTGATGTTTGAAATTTCCCGGGATGTGTGCCAGGAAAAGGGCAGATGGCTCTGCCGCCTGGACTTCCTTCCGGTAATCGACAACGAAACCTTGAAAGAGGAATTGCTTCGCAGAAAGGAAACCAATCTGCCTGCCTCGGAACTGTTGACGGGCATTCTCCATAATCGGCTGGGCCGTGTTCTGTCCCAGAGTGCGGGAATTTCCGGCCAGCGGCAGATTGCGGAACTGACAGATTACGAAATCAGCGAAACGGTTCGCACCGTCAAGGCCTTCGATGTTGCCTTGACGGAGCCTATGGGCATGGACAGCGCCCAGGTCACCGCCGGCGGCATCCTTACGAAGGAATTTAACAGCGAAACCATGGAAAGCCGCTTGGTTCCGGGACTTTATGCCTGCGGTGAGGTGCTGGACATCGACGGCGACTGCGGCGGCTACAATTTACAATGGGCGTGGAGTTCCGGCCACCTGGCAGGCTCCCACGCAGGAGGTAATACATGATCAGACTTAGGGACATTTCCCTTCCCCCGGAGCATAATGCCCACCAGCTTCAGTTCGAGGCGGCCCAGATGCTCCATATTTCCAATTCCAAAGTCAAGCAACTGCGGATTGTTCGCCGCAGCGTGGATGCCCGGAAGAAGCCCAATGTGCGCATCATCTATACCATCGATGTGACAGTAGACGGCAACGAAAAGCGTATCCTCAAGCAGAGCGGCTGCAAGCGAGCATCTCTTGCTCCTGTTTCCTACTATAAGGCTCCCAAGAACATTCCTGCTCCGGAAAAGCGGCCTGTGGTGGTGGGCTTTGGCCCCGCGGGTATGTTTGCGGCGCTGATTCTGGCCATGGCAGGCTGGAAGCCTCTGGTGCTGGAGCGCGGTGAGGATGCAGCATCCCGCCATGAAAAGGTGCAGAAGTTCTTCACCACCGGCGAATTGGATGTCAAGAGCAATGTCCAGTTCGGTGAGGGCGGCGCAGGCACCTTCTCCGACGGCAAGCTGAACACCGGCGTGAACAATCCCCGAATCGGCTGGATTCTGGAACAGTTTGTGAAGGCCGGAGCCCGGGAGGACATCCTTTACGATGCCAAACCCCATGTTGGCACCGATGTACTGCTGGAAGTGGTACAGAATCTGCGGCAGCGGATCATTTCTCTGGGGGGCGAGGTGCGCTTCAACACCCAGGTGACGGGGCTTATGCTGGAGGGCGACAAGCTGGTGGGGCTGAAAACCGCTGATGGGGAAGAAATCCTCTGTGACCGGGCGGTTCTGGCCATCGGCCACAGCGCCCGGGATACCTTTGAAATGCTGGAAGCTAACGGCATTCCCATGGAGCCAAAGCCCTTTGCCATGGGTGTGCGCATCGAGCACAAGCAGACCATGGTGGACGAGAGCCAGTATGGCACCTATAATCCGGTGCTTCCCCCAGCGGATTACAAGCTGGTGGAGCATCTGCAAGATGCCACGGTGTATACCTTCTGCATGTGTCCCGGGGGCTATGTGGTGGCGGCCGCTTCGGAAGAGGGTCGCATCGTTACCAACGGCATGAGTTACGCTGACCGGGAGGGAGAGAATGCCAACGCAGCCCTGCTGGTCACCGTGAATCCGGCGGATTTTCCCTACGAGGGGATCTTGGGCGGTATGAAGTGGCAGCGGGAAATTGAGGAGCGGGCCTACAATGTCAGCGGCAGCTACGCCGCCCCGGCCCAGCTGGTTGGTGATTTCCTGGCTGGCAAACCCAGCACCGGAGCAGGTGCGGTGGAACCCACCTATCAGCCCGGTGTTCACTGGTGCGACCTTCATGATGTGCTGCCTGTAAGAATCACCGATGCCATCGCCGAGGCGCTGCCCCGGCTGGATGGAAAGCTGAAGGGCTTTGCCGGTGCGGATGCAGTAATGACCGCTCCGGAAACACGCAGCTCTTCTCCTGTCCGTATTCTCCGGGATGAAACCAAACAGTCGAAAATTGCCGGTTTGTACCCTTGTGGTGAGGGCGCCGGCTATGCCGGCGGTATCATGTCCGCCGCCATTGACGGCATCCAGATCGCGGAAGCGATTTTGGGAATCCAATAAAACGAAAGGCGGAGGATTTTCCTCCGCCTTTTATAATAACTTGATCCCAATGGCCACAACCACCTGCACCGCCAGAATCAGCGGCACACCGATGGTAAACTTGGGGTGCTGGGTTTTGTGCCGCACCAGATACATGCCCAGCAAGGAACCAATGCTGCCGCCCAGAATCGCGATCAGCAGCAGTGTCCGCTCCGGAATGCGCCAGGCGTTTTTCTTTGCTTTCAGCTTGTCCAAAAGCATACTAAGGAATCCAACTGCATTGATTATAAGGAGATAAGAAGCCAAGAGTTTCATGAACATTTCCTTTCGGGAGGGGTAGTATGCAAAAAATAATCCTGTTGGTGCTGGCAGTGCTGATGCTCAGCGGCTGCGCTGCGGAAGAAACATTCGAAACCATATCGGATGAACTGATCCAGCCGGTGATGGCCCAGCCGGAAGAGGTCCGGGTGAACCTGCCGGGAGAAACAGCCATGCCGGCCATGGAAAGCGACAACGGCAGATTTTATCTGGCCAGCGACTATGAAATCCACATCCAGACCCTGGAGGCCGGGGACTTGAACCGCACCATCCAGACCCTGTGCGGCTACGAAAAGGATGCCTTGACGGTGATGGAGACCAATCTGGACGGCATCAGCCGCTATGAATTCGTCTGGACCTGCGCCGGGGAGAATGGGGACCGGATCGGCCGGGCGGTGGTTTTGGATGATGGGACGTACCACTATACCATGACGGTTCTGCGGGACGCGGACACAACGGAAAATACCCAAATCGTCTGGAACGATGTATTTTCCTCCTTCACGCTGGGTTAATACTGTTCCAAAGCGGCCCGGCAGAGGGCGCTGCATTCGTCGATGACGCTCTGGGGATACAGAATCTTCGCCTTGTCGCCAAATCCGATGACCCAGCTGAGGAACATGGGGGAAACGGCTACGTTGACGGTAAAAACAAAGTGATCTTCCCCGTCGGGAATCAGCATGGTATCCTTGCCGAACCGGTCCATGACCGCATTGGTCAGAACTCGGTGGAAGCGCATTTTTACAGCAACCTCGTCACCGGCGAACATCTGGAACAGCCGGTTGGCGTGCTCGTTCAGTGCCTTGCCGGTCAGTTCGGGGCAGGGAATGCGGGCTTCTTCCGCGGTGCTGATGTGGCTCATCCGGTCCACCCGGTAGCTGGTGACGCCGTACCGGGGGGATTGGGCCAGCAGGTAGCAGAATTCATTGTCCTGGCAGAGGCTGTAGGGGCTGACCCGGTAGTCCTTTTCCCGGTAGCGGCGCTTGCCGTCGATGCCCCAGTCGAAATACCGGAAGGTAATCTGCCGGTTCTGGCTGATGGCCTCCTGGATGGCATCCACATTATAGTAGATGGTTTCGTTCATGCTCTTGACCCGGCCGGAAATCAGCACATCCCGGCGCATCAGCCGGGCATCGTGGACGCTGCATTCCTTGCAGAGTTTTTCAATCAGTTCCCGGGATTTTTTCTCCGTCAGAAACCGGCTGGACAGCACCGCGTCGATCAGCAGCTTCAATTCCGGCAGCTCAAAGTTCCGGGAGGCGATGTAGTAGCCGCCGTTCTTGCCGGGGATGGATACGATATCCACGCCGTAATCCTGCAAAGCCGCAATGTCGGAATAGACCGTCTTCCGGTCACATTTAATATTGTGCTGCCGTTCCAGCATGGAAATCAGCTCTGAAGCTCTCACCGGGTGTTCCTGGTGGGAGTTTTCTTTTAGGTAATCCCAGATGTGGAAAATTTTCAGCTTCTGGTTGTCGGATTTGGGCATACCGGAACCCTCCTTACCTTCTGTTTGGTCCATTATATCACACCGATTGCCGTTGGAAAATAGTGAATTTGCTTTTTTAACCGCACTATGGTATGATACAGCAAAAGGAGTGAGTATGATGGGCTATTTCGGATGCCACTTATCTGCAACAAAAGGAAATGCCGCAATGGTGAAAACCGCCCTTTCTATCGGGGCCAATACCTTTGCTTTCTTCACCCGGAATCCCCGGGGCAGCAAGGCGAAGGAGGAAGATCCGGCGGATTGTGCCAGAGCGGTGGCCATGCTGGAGGACTATGAATTCGGCCCATTGGTTGCCCACGGTGCCTATACCATGAATCTGTGTACCGCCGACCAGGAGGCCCGGGCCTTTGCGGCGGAAGTTTTGGCCGACGATCTGCGGCGGATGGCGGCCCTTCCGGGAAACTTCTACAATTTCCACCCCGGCAGCCATGTGGGCCAGGGGGCTGAGGCTGGCATTGAATACATTTCCGCTGCGCTGCGGCAGGCCATGTCCCCCAACTATCCTGTAACGGTACTGCTGGAAACCATGGCAGGCAAGGGCAGCGAAATCGGCGGAACCTTTGAACAGCTGAAATCCATTCTGGATGCTGTGGGAAGGGAAGACCTGGGCATCTGCCTGGATACCTGCCATATTTATGACGGCGGCTATGATATCGTGGGCAACCTGGATGGGGTTTTGGCGGAATTTGACCGGGTCATTGGTCTGGATAAGCTGAAAGCGCTGCACGTAAATGACAGCAAGAACCCCTTTGCCAGCCACAAGGACCGGCATGAGTGCCTGGGCCGGGGCAGCCTGGGGCTGGATACCTTCCGGGCCATTGTGAACCATCCTCTGCTGAAAGACAAGCCCATGATCCTGGAAACCCCCAACGAACTTCCCGGCTACCGGGCAGAGATTGCGCTGCTGCGGGAGATGGAATCTTAAGAAAAAGTTCATTTGACAGACCGGGAAAAGTATGTCATTTTATAGAAAAGAGGATAAGAAAACCAATTGAAAGGACGGTGATGATATGGAGGCGTATCTGGCTGAATTCGTCCAGGCGAGAGGAGAATATGTGCAAGCCTATATCGGGTTTCTGCGCTACGGTATCCCGATTCTGGCGGCGCTGCTTCTGCTGCGGTGCATCAAGCCTTTGCTGACCTTCCGCCGGGAACCGGAAATCTGGGCCTGGCTGAATATGGAAGATGGTTCCCAGATCCCCATCACCCATTGGGAGAATATCATCGGCCGCAGCAAATCCTGCGATGTGACCATTAATTTTCCTACCGTATCCCGGAACCATGCGGTTCTGACCCGGTACGACGACGGCAGCTGGACCATTACCGATGCCGGATCCAAGGCCGGCGTCATTGTCAACGGCCAGAAAGTACATATCTGCGCTCTGGAAGAGGAGGACAGAATCTCCATCGGCGGCGTGGAAATGGAACTGCAGCCCATTACTGCCCGGCAGGAAAAGCGCCAGGCGGAGCTGCGCACCAAAGCTGCCAGCGGCTGGGACAGCCTGGCAAATCTTCTGCTTTTGACAGTATTTCAGTGCCTGGTGGTGCTGGGCTTCCTGCTTTGCGGCAAAGCGGAGGAATTCCTATCCGTGCTGACCGGCTTTGGCGGCATCATGGCCTGCCAGTGGATCCTGTTTGTTTTCTATGCCATGATCCGCAGAAGCTCTTTTGAGGTGGAAACCGTCGCCTTTTTCCTGTGTACCATGGGCATGGCAGCCATTGCTACGGTCCGTCCCGGTGAAACGGTGAAACAGTTGATGGCTATGGGCCTGGGCGTTGTGACCTTCCTGGGCATTGGATGGTCCCTGCGGGACCTGGAGCGGGCAAAACGGATCCGGTATTTGGCGGTGCTGGCAGGCGTTGGCTTCCTGGTGATCACCCTGGTATTCGGCACGGAATACTATGGTGCCAAAAACTGGCTGATCATCGGCGGCATGTCTTTGCAGCCCTCGGAGCTGAGCAAGGTCTGTTTCGTTTTTGCCGGTGCCTCTACTATGGACCGGATCATGAGCAAGCGGAACCTGTTTGGTTTCATCGCCTATTCCGTGCTGATTTGCGGCCTTTTGGCGCTGATGAACGACTTCGGTACGGCGCTGATTTTCTTCTGCGCATTTCTGGTCATTGCGTACCTGCGCTCCGGAAGCGTTGGCACCGTTGGCCTTGCCATTACGGCATTGGGCTTCGCGGGTGTCATTGCATTGCGGATTGCCCCCCATGCCCTCCAGCGGTTTGCCACCTGGCGGCATGTCTGGGAGGACCCCCTGGATGCCGGCTATCAGCAGGTCCAGGCTATGATGTGCATCGCCTCCGGCGGTTTGCTGGGCCTGGGTCCCGACCGGGGACTGCTGCAGTATGTGTTCGCGGCGGATTCCGACATTGCGTTTGCTACCATCTCCGAGGAGTGGGGACTGATCCTGGCGGTGATGACTGTGGTATGCATCGCGGCCTTTGGCCTTTTTGCCATTCGGTCTGCCCGGGTGGCCAGAAGCAGCTTCTATTCCATCGGCGCCTGTACCGCTGCCAGCGTTCTGGTAATCCAGACCATTCTCAATGTACTGGGAACAGTAGATATTCTGCCCTTTACCGGTGTGACCTTCCCGTTCCTCAGTAACGGCGGCACCAGTATGATCGGTGCCTGGGGACTGCTGGCCTTCGTCAAGGCAGCGGATACCCGCCAGAACGCCAGCTTTGCCATTCGGCTGAAGAAAGGCAAGGTGGATGTATGAATCGAGTAACCAAGAGAACCTGGCTGATGGGCCTGTTTATCTGTATACTGCTGGGCGGCATGCTGATGTTCCTGTGGGAATATGCCACCCAGGCCAAGAACTGGATTGTGTCTACCGGTTCGCCCCATGTGTACAACAGCGGCAACATCGGCTGCGGCACCATTGTGGACCGCTCCGGAAAATTGCTTCTGGATATTACGGACAAGCGGACCTATTCCGACAATGAAACTACCCGGAAATCCACCCTGCACTGGCTGGGTGACCGAAAGGGCTACATCAGCGCCTCTGCCATTGCCAATTATGCCGGAGCGATGTCCGGCTTTGATGCGGTCAATGGCATCTACAACGCCGGAGGCACGGGAGGTACAGCGACACTGACCCTCTCCTCCAGGGTTCAGAACATTGCCCTGGAGGCCCTGGGCGACCGGAAGGGAACCGTTGCGGTGTACAATTACAAGACCGGCGAAATCCTTTGCGCCGTCACCAGCCCCACCTACGATCCGGACAATGTGCCGGATATCGAGGGGGATACCACCGGCAAATTCACAGGCGTGTATCTGAACCGCTTCATCCAGTCCACCTACGTTCCCGGTTCCATTTTTAAAGTGGTAACCACCGCTGCGGCGTTGGAATCCGTGGATGATATTCTGGACAGAACCTTCACCTGCACCGGTTCCTATGAGTACAGCACCGAGGCAGTCACCTGTGAGATTCCCCACGGAACGGTCAATCTCCAGAATGCCCTGGCCCGGTCCTGCAACTGTGCATTCGCTCAGATTGCGGAAGCTGTGGGCCGGAAGAATATGGTCAAGTACGTAGAGCAGTTCGGTGTCACCCAGAGTCTGACCTTTGACGGCATCACCACCGCCAAGGGTAATTACGACATTTCCGAAACCGGTGCCGTGTCCTTCGCCTGGGCCTGCATCGGCCAGCATACGGACCTGGTGAATCCTGCCCGGTTTATGACCTTCATGGGTGCCATTGCCGGAAACGGCGTGGCGGCAGAGCCTTATCTGGTCAGTGGGGTGCGGGTAGGGGAGGAAACCACCTACAAGGCAAAAACCGACAAAATGGACCGGATCATGTCCGAGGATGTGGCTGCTACCCTCCGGAGTTATATGCGCAGCAATGTCCAGAACGTTTATGGTGACTGGAATTTCAGCGGTATGAATGTCTGCGCCAAATCCGGTACCAGCCAGCTGGGCGGCGACCAGACCTCCAATGCTATGTTTGCGGGGTTCGTTGCGGACGAAGAATACCCGCTGGCTTTCATGGTTGTGGTGGAAAACGGCGGTTACGGTGCCAGTACCTGTGTACCGGTGCTGTCCAGTGTCTTGGCCGCCTGCAAGCAGGTTTTGGATGCGGAATAACATCTTGTGCAATGTATACAAAAAAACAGAAAACACCACAGAGGATTCTGTGGTGTTTTTCTCGTTGACAAATGTCCACGTGTGAGATACAATAGGCTCAAATTCAAGGGGAGGTACATGGTAATGATGACTCGGAACTACACTTCTTACAACCAGTCTTCTAACTGCTGCGGCGCCGCAGCGGCATGTTCCTCTGCGCGAATTATCGACATTCTGGACGCTGCCGTATTGCTGGTAGTGTCCATTTTTGTTGTATGCCTGCTGCCCCTGCGAATTTTGGGCTAGGCAAGTAACCGGATATCCAACATAGTATGGAAAAACGGTTACGTCGAAAAGATGTAACCGCTTTTTTATAGTAAGAAGAAAAGGAGAATTGTTATGAAAAAGATGTTTGCACTCGTTATGGCCGTTATGATGGTCCTGTCCCTGTTTGCCGGCTGCGGCTCTTCCGCCGGTAACGATGCCCCCGCAGCTGATGCTCCCGCTGCTTCCGCAGGCGCAATTAAGATCGGTTCCAGCGGTCCTCTGACCAATGACTACGCTGTTTACGGCAAGGCTGTTGAGTACGGCCTGAAGCTGGCTTTCGAAGAGATCAATGCTCTGGGCGACCTGCAGTTTGAAGTGAACGTTCAGGACGACGAGGCTGACTCCGAAATGGCTGTCAACGCTTACAACACCCTGATGGACTGGGGCATGCAGATCATGGCCGGTCCCACCACCTCCGGCTCCGCAGCAGCTGCTGCCGCTGCCTGTGCAGAAGACCAGGTCTTCATGCTGACCCCCTCCGCATCTGACGCTTCCGTTATCGCTGCCGGCGACAATGTTTTCCAGATCTGCTTCACCGACCCCAACCAGGGCATCGGCTCCGCTGACTACATCTACAACAACGGTCTGGCTACCAGCGTTGGCATTATTTACGACTCCTCCAACCCCTACTCTGTTGGTATTTATGAGAAGTTCCAGGCTCAGGCTGATGCCATTGGTCTGACCATCACCACCGTTGAATCCTTCACCAGCGACAGCAAGGGCGACCTGCAGACCCAGGTTACCAAGTGCCAGGCAGCCGGCTGCGATCTGGTCTTCCTGCCCATCTACGCTGCTGAAGCCGCACAGGTTCTGACCTGCGCTGACAGAATCGACTATGACGTTAAGTTCTTCGGCTGTGACGGCCTGGACGGCATCCTGACCCAGGAGAACTTCGATCCCACCCTGGCTGAAGGCGTTATGCTGCTGACTCCCTTCGATGCCACCGCAGAAGACGAGAAGACCCAGAACTTCGTGAAGAACTACACCGAGAAGTTCGGCCTGGCTCCCAACCAGTTCGCTGCTGACGCTTACGACGTTGCTTACGCTATCTACGAGGCCTGCAAGGCCGGCGGCGTTACTGCTGACATGAGCCCTGAGGAAGTCTGCCAGATCATGGTCGCTCAGATCACCTCCATGTCCTTCGACGGTCTGACCGGCGCCGGCATGACCTGGGGCACCGACGGTGCAGTTTCCAAGCTGCCCATGGCTGTTAAGATCGAGAACGGCGTTTACGTTTCCGCTGAATAATTTCGGAATAATTTAGTTGATTATTCTGTTAAAGTGTAGTATATTGTGATTTTAAGGCAGCTGGACAGGGGAATTCCCCCTGTCCGGCTTCCGAGTATCATCGACAGTCCATGAGAGTATCTCTTTTTTTGGGGTACTGTCATAGACTGTCGGGAAAGAGAGGGAAGAAACATGGGATTTCTTCAATATGTGATCAACGGCATCAGCATCGGCGCGGTGTATGCCATTATCGCGCTGGGCTATACCATGGTTTACGGCATTGCCAAAATGCTGAACTTTGCCCATGGTGATGTTATTATGGTGGGTGCCTACGCATCCTACTGCATGACCATCTATCTGGGTCTGCCTTCTATCGTGGGCATCCTGGTTGCTATGGTGGTCTGTACCCTGCTGGGTATCCTCATCGAGGGTCTGGCCTATAAGCCCCTTCGTGGTGCTTCCAATCTGGCGGTCCTGATTACAGCGATCGGTGTCAGCTACTTCCTGCAGAATGCAGCCCAGCTGATTTTCGGCTCTGCCCAGAAGACTTACACCAGCATCGTTGCCTTTGATCCCATCAAGCTCTTCGACGGCCAACTGACCATTACCGGCGAAGTGATCGTGACCATTCTGGCATCTGTTCTGATCATGGTAGGCCTGACCCTGTTCACCGGTAAGACCAAGATGGGCAAGGCTATGCGTGCTGTGTCCGAGGACCGGGCCGCTGCACAGCTTATGGGCATCAACGTGAACCAGACCATTTCCATGACCTTTGCCATCGGCTCCGCTCTGGCTGCCGTGGCCGGTGTTCTGCTTTGCTCCACCGTTCCTACGCTGCAGCCCACCACCGGCTCCATGCCCGGCATCCGTGCCTTTACCGCTGCAGTTTTCGGCGGCATCGGCTCCATTCCCGGTGCTATGCTGGGCGGCATTCTGCTGGGCATCATCGAAACCATGACCAAAGCATACCTTTCCACCAAGTTCTCGGACGCCATCGTGTTCCTGGTGCTGATCATTGTGCTTCTGGTCAAGCCTGCCGGCCTTATGGGTAAGGTCGTCCAGGAGAAAGTGTAAGGTGGCCCTATGAACAAAGTGAAAAACTACATCAAGAGCCACGGTACGGATCTGGCCACCTATGCGCTGGTAATCGTTGCTTACCTGGTAATGCAGACACTGTCCAGCCAGGGCATGCTGACCCGTTCCGTCAACGGCTATCTGATTCCTATCTGCGCCTATATTGTTCTGGCGGTTTCTTTGAACCTGGTGGTTGGTATCTCCGGCGAACTGAGCTTGGGCCACGCCGGCTTCATGGGCGTCGGTGCCTTTGCGGGCATCGTTACCGCAGCCTGCCTGCAGGGTGTTGTGCAGAGTGAGTTTCTGATGCTGCTGGCTGCTCTGTTTGTGGGCGGCATTGTTGCCGGCATTGCTGGCGTTATTGTTGGCGTCCCTGTTCTTCGGCTCCGGGGTGACTATCTGGCCATTGTGACCCTGGCATTTGGTGAGATTCTGAAGAATATTATCGGCAACCTGTACATCGGCAAAGATTCTACCGGCATTCGCGTTGCACTGAGCCAGGGCGAACTGCACCTGGAAGAGGGCGGCAAGATGATCCTCAGCGGTGCGCTGGGTGCCACCGGTATTCAGAAGATATCCACCTTCTTCATGGGCTTCCTGCTGATCCTGTTCACCCTGTTTGTGGTTCTGAATCTGATCAATTCCAAGGAAGGCCGCGCTATCAAGGCTGTCCGGGATAACCGGATTGCCGCGGAATCCGTGGGTATTAACACCACCGCATTCCGTCTGAAGGCCTTCGTGGTTTCCGCATTCCTGGCCGGTATGGCCGGTGCCCTGTACGGCTTGAACTATTCTGCTGTGGCTGCCTCCAAGTTCAGCTTTACAACCTCCATCGACATTCTGGTCTTTGTGGTTCTGGGCGGCATGGGCAACATCCTGGGCAGCGTCATTTCTGCCGCCGTTCTGTACGTGCTGCCGGAAGCTATGCGTGGCCTGGCTGACTACCGTATGATTCTGTACGCCGTGGTTCTGATCGTGGTCATGCTCTGCACCTGGTCTCCCAAGGTCAAGGATGCCATTTCTGTGGTAACCGATAAGGTCACCGGTATGTTCAAGAAGAAGGAGGTGGGTACCAATGGCTGAATATCCTAAGAAAGTTGCGCAGGTCCCCACTTATAATACCTTCCGTGAGCAGGACGTGGGCAAGTTGCCCGTTCTGGACGTCCGTAACCTGGGCATCGACTTCGGCGGTCTGACTGCTGTGGACAGCTTCAATGTTACCCTGGGCCCCACGGAAATCTGCGGCCTCATTGGACCCAACGGTGCCGGTAAGACTACCATTTTCAATCTGTTGACCTCTGTTTACCAGCCCACCCGCGGCTCTATTCTGATCAACGGTATTGACACCAAGGGCATGACTACCTCTAAGGTCACCAAGCTGGGCATCGCCCGGACCTTCCAGAATATCCGCCTCTTTGGCGAGATGACCGCTCTGGACAATGTTAAGGTCGGTATGCACAACCAAATCAGATGCTCCTTCCTCAGCAGCATCCTGCGGCTGCCCGCTTACTACAAGTCCGAGAAAAAGGCCAACGAAAAGGCCATGGAACTGCTGAAGTTCATGGGTCTGGAGGATGTGGCCAATGTGAAGGCCGGCAGCCTGCCTTACGGTGTCCAGCGCCGTCTGGAGATCGTCCGGGCCCTGGCGACCAATCCCTCCATTATTCTGCTGGACGAACCCGCTGCCGGTATGAACCCCAGCGAGACCACGGAACTGATGCACCAGATCCGCCGGATCCGTGATACCTTCCAGATTGCGATCTTCCTCATCGAGCATGATATGAACCTGGTTATGAACGTCTGCGAAACCATCGCGGTGGTCAACTACGGCCGTATCATCGCCAAGGGTACCCCCGAGGAGATCCGGCAGAATCCTGCTGTTATCGAAGCTTATCTGGGCAAAGAGGAGGATGGAGAATAATATGCTGAAAATTGACGATATCCATGTGTATTATGGTGCCATCCATGCCATCAAGGGCATTTCCTTCGAGGTTAAGGAAGGCGAAATCGTGGCGCTGATCGGTGCCAACGGTGCCGGTAAGTCCACCATTCTGAAGACCGTTTCCGGTCTGATGCACCCCCGCAGCGGCAACATCACCTTCTGCGGCGAGAACATCGCCCACACGGATGCCTATAAACTGCTGCGGCATGGCCTGGCCCACGTTCCCGAGGGACGCCGGATTTTCCTGCAGATGACGGTCCAGGAGAACCTGGAAATGGGCGCTTACATCAACAAGGAAGTTTCCCAGGCCGACCTGGAGATGGTATTCAACTACTTCCCCCGTCTGAAGGAGCGCCGCAAGCAGATTGCCGGTACCCTGTCCGGCGGTGAGCAGCAGATGCTGGCCATGTCCCGTGCGCTGATGAGCCACCCCAAGCTGATGATGCTGGACGAACCCTCCATGGGCCTGGCTCCCATTCTGGTTGACCAGATTTTCGACATCATCAAGGAACTGCACAAGGCCGGTACCACCATTCTGCTGGTGGAACAGAATGCCCGTAAGGCGCTGCAGGTTGCAGACCGTGCCTACGTTCTGGAAACCGGTTCCATCACCCTGAGCGGCACCGGCGCGGAACTGGCAAGCTCCGACGCTGTCAAGAAAGCCTATCTGGGCGGTTAAAAACAACACACCTCCTGCATACAATGTGCAGGAGGTGTTTTTTATGTGCCGGAAAAGTCACCTGCATGGCTGGTGCATGCTATTGTTTGGCCTGGGTGTTATGATTGGACATTGCCTGGACAGCTGGTTCCTGTGCTGCTGCGGTGGGTTTACGCTGATTATTTTGGGATTTTGTGTGATGCACCGGAATTGATGGCATAAACTTGTCCGGGCATTCATATGCTTTACCAATAGCATATGAAGGAGTGATCCCAATTGGAGCTGCAATTTAAAAAATCGGTTTGCACCTGCCTGGATCCGGTACTGCGGGAAGTCCAGAATCAGGAACAGACCTTGGAAATCAAACTGTCTGAGAGCATGCCGGATATTGGACGGGTTCTGTCAGCCTGGGGCCAACCGGTGATGCGGAGCAAGGAATGGCGCGGCGGAGAAATCGCCCTGTCCGGTGGAATGCTGGTTTGGATTCTCTATGCTCCGGAGGATGGGACCCAGCCCCGGTGTATTGATGGCTGGATCCCCTTCCAGATGCGCTGGGACCTGCCCAGGGATGTCCGGGAGGGGCAGATTCGTATTTCTCTGCTGCCACGGATGGTGGACGCCCGGTCGGTATCTGCCAGAAAAATCATGGTTCGGGCGGGAATCGGTGCTGCGGCAGAGGCCTATTCTCCGATGGAAACGGATGTTTTTGCGCCGGAGCAAAATATGGAGGGGGTGGAACTGCTGAAACATACATACCCCCTGCGGCTTCCCAAGGAGGCAGGGGAAAAGACCTTCCTGCTGGACGAGGAACTGTCTTTCCCACCCTCTGCTCCGGAGGCGGAGAAGCTGGTATATTACCGGATGCAGCCGGAAATCACAGACCAGAAAGTTTTGGGAAACAAGCTGGTATTCCGGGGGAAAGGGAATCTGCATGTACTGTATATTTCGGAAGAGGGGCAGCTGTTCAGCTGGGACTTTGAACTGCCGTTTTCTCAGTTTGCGGATCTGGAGGACAGCTTCTCCAACGATGCCCAGGCCCATGTGCTGCTGTGTCCTACCAATTTGGAACTGGACTTGGATTCGGAAGGGAGTCTGCGGCTAAAATGCGGCCTGGTGGGGCAATATGTGGTGGATGATATGCGGCTGCTGGAACTGACAGAGGATGGTTACAGCCCCGGCAGAGAAATGACCTTGCAGATGCAGCAACTGACATTACCGGTAATTCTGGAAAGCCGGAGAGAAAACCTCTATGGCGAACAGAACATCGGAGGGGAAGCCAATACGGTAACAGACGTTCAGTTCCTTGCGGATTACCCCCGGCAGCGGCCATTGGAAAATGGCATTTCTCTGGAGGTTCCCGGATTTGTGCAGATGCTGTACTACGGGGAAAATGGTGCGCTGCAATCGGCAACTGCCCGCTGGGAAGGAAAACAGGAATTGCGGGCGGATGCAGACAGCGTCATCGCCGCGATGCCCATTACGACCGCTGCGGAGGTGTTACCCGGCGGTATGAAAGCAAAACTGGAAGTGCCTTTGCAACTGCTGACTACTGCGAACCAGAATCTCCCCATGGTGACCGGGGCAGAACTGGGCGAAGCGAAGCAGCCGGATCCCCAGCGTCCGTCGCTGATTTTGCGCAGAGCGGGGGACACAGGCCTATGGGACATGGCAAAGAAAAGTGACTCCACCATAGAAGCGATCCGTAAGGCAAATGGACTGGAAGCAGACCCGGTTCCCGGGCAACTGTTGCTGATTCCGGTGACATAAAGGCAAACAGCGCCGTTCCGGGGGAGAACCGGAACGGCGCTTAGCAGGCTGTCGCGAAGCCGGGAGTCTACCTGCCTGCTTTCAGTTTATGGGATTGGGAATGTCGAAAGCAAGGAAAAACCGTCGAAAAGGAAGAGGAAACTTCCTTGTAACTGTTGACAAAGAGTGGTATAATACAAAATAGAGAATTTTTAACAGAAGGTGTTTACTATGACAAAAATTGATATTTATTCCGGCTTTCTGGGTGCCGGTAAAACCACTCTGATCAAAAAGATGATTCAGGAGGCCTATAAGGGCCAGAAATTGGTTCTGATCGAGAACGAATTTGGCGAAATCGGTATTGACGGCGGTTTCCTGCAGGATGCGGGCATCAACA
Organism: Faecousia sp.; assembly: GCA_045533345.1. Classification (GTDB taxonomy): domain Bacteria; phylum Bacillota; class Clostridia; order Oscillospirales; family Oscillospiraceae; genus Faecousia. Next base: position 19,990 of record JAZSHO010000145.1, read on the forward strand.
TCACCGAGATGAACTCCGGCTGCATCTGCTGCTCTCTGGTGGGCGATTTCGGCAAGGCACTGACCCAGGTTATCGAGCAGTACAACCCCGACCGAATCGTCATCGAGGCGTCCGGTGTCGGCAAGCTGTCCGATGTCATTGGCGCTGTGAACAAGGTCACCACCGAGGAAGTCACCCTGGGTTACACTGTGGCCGTTGTGGACGCCGGCAAGGTGAAGGTCTACATGAAGAACTTCGGTGAGTTCTACAACAACCAGGTGGAAACCGCTTCCACCATCATCCTGTCCCGTACCGATTCCATTCCCCAGGCTAAGCTGGATACTGCCGTTGCCCTGCTGCGAGAGCACAACGAAAAGGCCACCATCGTCACCACCCCCTGGAGTCAGCTGACCGGCGAGCAGCTAATCGACGCCATGGAGGGCCAGTCCACTCTGGCAGCAGAGCTGGCCAAGCTGCAGCAGGCTCACGAGCATCACCATCATCATGATCACGATGAAGAGTGCTGCTGCGGCCATCACGACCACGAGCATCACCATGATCACGATGAAGAGTGCTGCTGCGGTCACCATGACCACGAACATCATCACCACCATGACCACGATGAGGAATGCTGCTGTGGCCATCACGACCATGAGCACCACCATCACGACCATGAGCACCACCATCATGACCATGAGGAGGGCCATTGCTGCGGCCATCACCATGGAGATGAAGGCTGCCACGAGCATCATCATGGCCACGTGGAAGAGGAGCACTGCGAGCACCATCACCATCATCATGATCATGACGAAGAGTGCTGCTGCGGCCACCATGACCACGAGCATCATCACCATCATCATGACCATGATGAGCATTGCACCTGCGGCTGCCATGACCATCATCACGACCACCATGCCGACGAGGTCTTCACCTCCTGGGGTGTGGAGACTGCCAAGAAGTTTGACCCCAAGCGGATCGAACTGGCGCTGCAGCAGCTGGATTCCGGCCTGTACGGCATGGTTTTGAGAGCAAAGGGCATTCTCCAGGCCACCGACGGCACTTGGATCCACTTTGATTATGTGCCCGAGGAGTACAATGTCCGCACCGGTTCTGCCGACATCACCGGCAAGCTGTGCGTCATCGGCTCCCAGCTGGATGAGAAGGGCGTTGCTGCCCTGTTTGGGGTGTAAGCCATGCAGCAGATTCCTGTTTATGCCTTTACCGGCTTCCTGGATTCCGGTAAGACCAAATTTATCCAGGAAACGTTCGAGGATGAGCGCTTCAATGCCGGTGAACGGACATTGCTGCTGGTATTCGAAGAGGGCGAGGAGGAGTTCGATATCTCCACCTATCCTCATAAGAATGTGTATATCGAGGTTCTGGACCAGCAGACCGTTACCACCAAGCAGTTGGCTGCTCTGCAGAAGAAGTACAAGGCTGAGCGTGTGGTAGCGGAACTGAACGGTATGCAGCAGGTGGGCGACCTGTATATGCGCTTCCCGGAAAACTGGGTGGTTGCCCAGGAAGTCATGTTCGCCGACACCACCACCTTTATGGCCTACAACGCCAACATGCGCAACCTGGTCATGGACAAGCTGGTGGGCGCCCAGATGGTGGTGTTCAACCGCCTGGAAAAGGGCGCGGACATCATGCCCTTCCATAAGATTGCCCGGGCTGCCAGCCGCCGCATTGATATCCTCTATGATTATACCGACGGAACCACTCAGTTCGATGAGATCGAGGATCCGCTGCCTTTTGATATCAATGCTCCCATCATCTGCGTCAATGACGAGGACTATGCCCTGTGGTATCGGGATGTCACCGAGGAGCCTCAGAAGTACCATGGCAAGACCGTATGCTTCAAGGCCCAGGTGGCCATGCTCCGCCGCCAGAAGGATGGCATTTTTGCCCCCGGCCGGTTTGTTATGACCTGCTGCGTGGACGATATCCAGTTCTGCGGCATCCCCTGCAAGTACGCCGATGCCAAAACCCTGGAATCCCGGAGCTGGGTCATGGTTACCGCCAAGATCAGCGCCGAGAAGCATCCCCTGTACAAGGGGGAACTGGGCCCTGTGTTGACCGCTCTGAAGGTGGTCAAGGGTGCCGAGCCTGCGGACCCGGATGTGGCCACGTTTTAACTGAATATGTCATTCCTTCGCTGTCATTGCGAGCCAGTGCGCACACTGGCGTGGCAATCCCCCAGACACTCCTAAAAGCCTTAGGGGATCGCCACACCAGTCTGATGACTGGTTCGCGATGACAGTGTTCCTTTAGAACAAAATTTCGAAAATAATGAAAAAAGTTGATGCAATTTTGTAGCAGGTGTGGTATAGTGTAAATAGAAACTGAGATGGTGAGTTATGGCTTATACGTGAAAAACAGTTGTCATCCTGAGCGAGCAAAGCGAGTCGAAGGATCTTGGCACCGATTATACTGCAAATGTAAATGAAATGCGAAGATTCCTCGGCGCGGCTCCGCCTTGCTCGGAATGACATATCTTTTTTGCAGTGCGTATAAACAATCCTTACCAAAATCACCCGAAAGAGGAATCCTTATGTACCAGCCACTTGCAGATTTATTACGGCCCACAACCCTGGACGAAGTCTACGGCCAGGAGCATATTCTGGGTAAGAACGCGGTGCTGCGCCGCCTCATCGATTCCGGCAACATTCCCAATATGGTCTTTTACGGTCCCAGCGGCACAGGCAAGACCACCGTTGCCAACATCATAGCCAAGCAGACCAACCGTACCCTGTACAAGCTGAATGCCACTACTGCATCCACGGCGGATATCAAGGAGATCGTGTCCCAGCTGGATACCTTCCTGGCACCAAACGGTGTATTGCTGTATCTGGATGAGATCCAGTCCTTCAATAAAAAGCAGCAGCAGTCTCTGCTGGAGCATATCGAAAACGGTAAAATCACCCTCATCGCTTCCACCACGGAAAATCCCTATTTCTACGTATTCAATGCCATTTTGAGCCGATCTACGGTGTTTGAGTTCAAGCAGATCGATTCTCCCGCAGCGTTGAAAGCGGTGAAGCGGGCGGTTTCCTACATGGAGCAGCGGACAGCCCTGACGGCGGAAGCGGAGGAAGGGGCTCTGGAATACATTGCCGGAGCCTGCGGCGGAGACCTGCGGAAAGCCATGAATGCGGTAGAAGTTCTGTTCTCCGCCGGACAGCCCAAGGATGGTGTTCTGACTTTATCTCTGGAGGATTCCAAATCCGTCACCCAGAAAAGCGCCATGCGGGCAGACCGGGATGGCGACAACCACTATGACCTGCTGTCTGCCCTGCAAAAGTCCATCCGTGGCTCCGACCCGGATGCTGCCTGCCATTACCTGGCCCGGCTGCTGGAAGCGGGGCAGATGCAGTCTGCCTGCCGTCGTCTGATGGTCATTGCGGCGGAGGATGTAGGCCTTGCTTTCCCCCAAATCATTCCCATCGTCAACGCCTGTGTGGATATGGCACTGAAGCTGGGCATGCCCGAAGCCCGGATTCCCCTGGGCGACGCGGCAGTGCTGATGGCAACTTCTCCTAAGTCCAATTCCGGCCACATTGCCTTGGACATGGCTTTGGCGGACATTCGCAAGGGCAAGGGCGGGGATTTCCCTCGGCACTTGCAGAATGTCCACGCGGATTCCTACACCATGGAGCGGGAACAAGGCTATCTGTATCCCCACGATTTCCCCAACCATTGGGTGAGTCAGCAGTATCTGCCGGACAATCTGGTGGGCACCCGATACTATGAATACGGCCCCAACAAGCTGGAACAGGCTGCAAAACAGTATTGGGACGCCATCAAAAATAAGTAACTGCCTTACTTCCCGGGAAATACTCCCACCGACCGATATGACCCGAGGTAATAAAAAATTCCGGCTTGACCGGCAGGGGAGCGGAGAGCTTTTCCAAAATGTTCAGCTTCACCTTGTGCTTCTCCGGCAGAATGGCACGGATGAATACGCTGACACTGTCGCCGACTTGAAGACCCGATACGGATTCTGCCAGACCGGAAAGGTTGGGTGTCAGCTCCACGAAAATGCCATAAGGCATGATGGAACGAACGGTTCCGGTCACCGTTTGCCCTTGACGGAAAAATTCTGCATTCTCCGCCCAGGTGCCCAGTAATTCCCGCCCTGTGAGATGGACGTACCCTTCCGCATCGTCAACGGCCAGCACAGCAACCGGAATGGTCTGGCCGGGATGATAGAGGTTTGCGGTAGTATCCAATCGGGAGATGCAGCACCGGTCAATCCGCATCAGCGCAGAAAAACCGCAGCCAATGTCGCAAAATACGCCAAAATCCGCTGTGTTCTGCACAACGGCCGGGAGAATGTCCCCGGGACGCAGGGCGCTTAAAAAGTAGCTTCTGGCTTCCAGCTGGGCGGCCCTCCGGGATAAAATGGCTGTTCCTGCACTGTCGAAGCCAAGAACCTGAAAACAAATGGGCTTTCCCACCCGGGACAGGATCGCGATTTCCCGAATCCGCCCCTCGGCGATACCCAGGACTGCTTCTTCCCGGGGAATGATTCCCCGTATTTCTCCTAAGTCCACGTGCAAATTGTGAAACTCGTCACATTTGCAGCACGTGGCGTAAAAGATCTGTTGGTCCCGGATGCCTTGCTCCAGGGCATCTTTCCCCGGCGGCGGTCCCGGAACTGTTTCCGGACGGTATGGCTGCATGGCGATTCCCCCTTTCCCATCAGTATATGAAATCCACTTTCCCTATATGACAGGAGGCAGAAATGGACATTCGGCTCAACGACATTCTGGTAATGAAAAAGGCCCATCCCTGCGGCGAAAAGCGCTGGCAGGTGCTGCGCATCGGTGCGGATTTTCGACTGAAGTGCCTGGGCTGCGGCCATGAATTGATGATTCCCCGGCATAAGGCCGAAAAAAATATCCGCTCGGTGGAGCGGAAAGAGGAAAATCCGTAACCCATGCTTTATCGGCCCGTTTGCCGCTGAATCGGCTTACACCTTGCCCGAACTTGCGTCGGTTGCATCCCAAGGATGCGACCGACTTTTTTTATTGCCCAAGCTATACTTACCTCGTGACCGGGACAAGGAGGTGGGGCAATGCGGGTATATCTGGATTTGGTGATGATTCTAAACTTTTTGGTGGATTTTTTGCTGCTTTTGGGGACAAACCGCCTGTCCGGCTTTCCGACGGAGGGAAGACGTCTGCTTTGCGCAGCTGCTCTGGGAGGACTGTACAGCGGTGCCTGCATGCTGAACGGCTTCCGCTTTTTGGGAAACCTACTATGGCGGCTGGTTAGCCTGGGAGGCATGGCAGGTATTGCCTTCGGTTGGAACCGCAGCACATTGAAACGGTGTGGTGTCTTTGTTCTGCTGAGCATGGCTCTGGGCGGTATCGCTGTTGGGTTTGAAACATCCAATATTCCCTCCCTGGTGCTCTCTGCCGGGGGTATATGGCTGCTGTGCCGGGTAGCCTTTGGGGGCAGCATCGGACAACGGGAATATGTTCCCATTGAGCTTACATACGGAGGAAATACTGCCAGCCTCATTGCCCTCCGGGATTCCGGCAATACCCTCCGGGACCCTGTCACCGGGGAACAGGTACTGGTAATTGCCGGGGATGTGGCAAGGAAACTGACAGGGCTTACCCATGATCAGCTTCGCTTACCCCTGGAAACCCTGGCCCAACGGCCCCTCCAGGGGCTGCGGCTGGTGCCATACAAGGCAGTGGGGCAGGGAGGCGGCATGCTGCTGGCTATGCGGTTTGAAAATGTGAAAATCGGCTCCCGACGGCACAGTGCGGTGGTAGCCTTTGCGGCGGAGGGCTTTGGAAATGGGGAAATGTATCAAGGGCTGACAGGAGGGGCATTATGATGGAAAAGCTGTTGGAATTGCTGGCAAAACTGGGACTGCTTCCGCAACAGGGAATTTATTACATCGGCGGCAGCGATGTGCTTCCGCCGCCGCTGAAGGGTGCGGAGGAACAGGCGGCCTTGGAAGCTTTGGAGCGGGGGGACGAAGGAGCCAAACAGCGCCTGGTGGAGCATAATCTGCGGTTGGTGGTTTACATCGCCAGGCGGTTTGAAAATACCGGCACCAATCTGGAAGACCTTATTTCGATTGGCACAATCGGGCTGATCAAAGCCATCGGTACCTACCGCCGGGATAAAAATATCAAACTGGCGACCTATGCATCCCGGTGCATTGAAAATGAAATATTAATGCACATTCGGAAAACTTCCAATCTGAAAGCGGAGGTGTCCCTGGATGAGCCCATCAATATGGACTATGACGGGAATGAACTGCTGCTGTCGGACATTCTTGGCACCGATGAAGATATGATTTTCCGCCCCCTGGAGGAAAAGGTGGACTTGCTGGTTCTGCGGCAGGCATTAAAGACATTACCCGATAGGGAACGGGAAATCGTGGCGATGCGATTCGGACTGGAAGGGCGGAAAGAACTGACCCAAAAGGAGGTGGCCCAGAAAATGGGCATCTCCCAGTCCTACATCTCCCGGCTTGAAAAGAAAATCATGCTGCGACTAAAAAAAGAATTCATTCGACAAACCAATTGCGCTTGACATTCCTAATCGGTATGATATAATCGATACACAATTGTATCGATATAAAAATGTATCGATTGGAAAATGAGGAATATGATGGAAAAGAAGCAAATTTCAAAATCCGTGCTGAAGCGGTTACCCGGTTATCTGGCATATCTCAAGAATATGCCGGAAAATGCCCCGACCCATATTTCCGCAACAGCCCTGGCCAATGCCCTGGGCATGGGTGAAGTCCAGGTGCGCAAGGACCTGGCCATGGTTTCCGATGGCGGCCGCCCCAAAATCGGCTACCAGCGGGAAAGCCTGATCGACGACATCGAGCAGTTTCTGGGCTATGACAATACCACCGATGCGGTTTTGATCGGTGCAGGTAAACTGGGCCAGGCGCTGATGGCTTACAAGGGCTTTGACGATTACGGTCTGAATATTCTGGCCGCCTTTGACGCCAACCCTCAGAAGGAGCATACCGACGAAGGAAAGCCTATTTACCATATCGATAAGCTTTCCCACTTTTGCCGCAACCACAAGGTTCTCATGGGCATTATTACGGTGCCTGCGGAAAGTGCCCAGCAGGTGGCTGACCAGCTGATTGCTGTGGGTGTCAAAGCCATTTGGAATTTTGCCCCCACCCATTTGGAGGTCCCTGCGGGAATTCTGGTCCAGACCGAGAATATGGCTACTTCTCTGGCTGTGCTTTCCGTGCACCTGCAGGCCCAGATCAAGGAAGAAAAGAAATAAAAAATGGAACCGCCGTACCTGCTGGTACGGCGGTTTTTGTCAATATTTCCTTCTTGCGATCAAATAGAAGACCCAGTACAGCAAAACCATACCGCACATAACCCAGGAAATGGGCTGGGCAAGGTCATGCTGTCCCAGAAAAGACAGCACAATGACTGTAATGCCTGCGGCCATCAGAGAAAAGGAAAAGCTCCAGCTTTTTGCCCGTTCCGCGATCATCCGGGTTCGCTCATCAGTTTCTGCCAGTTCCCGCTTCCGCAGGGAATCCGTGCTTTTGGTAATCTTGCGGTATTGGAAAATGCGCAGAATGCCCATCACCGCCAGTGTAATGCCAAAACCGGACAAAAATTGGTTTTCACTTTTGGTGATCAGCGCAATCAGGGCCAACGCCGCACCGAACACGATGTAGGAAATGGCAATCCAGAGCCGCTGGTTCATTTTTTTCTTAAAGTCCATGGTCATCCCTCCAAATCAGAGAAATCAAATACTTCTTCGATGGTCAGCCCGAAGTAATGGGCAATTTTGTATGCAAGGGGCAGGGAGGCGGTATACTTGCCCACCTCGATGGAGGTAATGGTCTGGCGGGTGGTACCTACCGCATCGGCCAGTTCCTCCTGGGAAAGCTTGTGCTGCTTTCTCAGCTCACGGATTTTTGTTTTCATAGGGAATCTCCTTTTGATTTCCTTCTGCGCGTCCGCAATAGGAAAATGCTAAGTTAACTTTGCAAATAAAGCATAGCATACTTTGCAAAAATTGTCAAGTGCGCTTTGCAAAAAATATCAGGGAACAGCGCGATTGGGCTGTTCCCTGAAAAACTGTATTCTACTGTACCGGGGCAATAGCCTTACTTTTTCAAAAGGATCTGGCCGCCTTGCTGGGTAATGTACTGGCCGTTGTCCACGGCCAGCTGGCCGTTTACCGCCACATAGCGGATGCCCTCGGCGCTGCGGCCCGGCTCATCGGGGAATACCTTCAGGCCGTTGGGATCGAATACCGTAATATCCGCCCAGTTGCCCGGTGTCAGCGTGCCCCGCTCCCGGATGCCAAAGCGCTGGGCGGTCTTGCCCGTCATTTTGTGGATCACCTTTTCCATGGGGATGCCGTATTGCTGGGCTTTCAGCAGGAAATTGGGGAAGCCCTGGAAGGCTGCGCCGTTCTGCACGCCCTTGGGCTCCAGCCAGGCATCGGTCATGAATATGCTAAGCTCGTCTTCCATGAGCCTGCGGATCAGCTCATCGTTGTAGTATTTATCCAGGTAAACGCTGCCTGCGCCCTTGGAGGCATCGATCAGCTCCAGGTAAAGATCCAGGCAATCCTTGCCCTCGGCCTTGGCGATCTCGGCCACATTGCGGCCCTCATAGGCCTTGTATTTAGGCTCGTCGTTGATGTAAGCTATGGTAATGTCCTTATAATCCAGGCCCAGCAGCTTGCGGGTTACATTGATCACCGTGCGCAGCTTCAGTCGGTTAAAGGCGGAGTGCTTCTGCTTGTCGGTAAGGGCCATGTACCAGGGCGGGCAGATGACGGTGATCACAGAAGCGCCGTAGGTCATAGAGTAGTTATCGTAGGCGATCTCATAGCCCTTGGCCCGGTAGTCATAGAACTTTTTCAGCATGGGGTCAATACATTTCCAGGAGGAAGTGCCTACAAAGATCAGGTGGGAATACTCCATGCGGCATTTGGAGCGCTCCATAATGTCGATCACCTCGTCCAGAGCGAGCTCGATATGGTTGCGCTTGAGTAGGGAATAGCCCAGGGCTACTGCGGAATTTGCCCGGGGGTGAACGGTAACGATGCCGTCATATTTGGCCACCGCGGAAGCGAATGCTACCAGCTCATCGGTCTTGGCATACATGCCCGGCTCGTACATAAAGCCGAAGCTGCCGCCAAACGCGCCGTTTTCCATAGCTTCGGCTACAGCGGCTTCCATTTTGGCAATGCCGGCGGCATCCATAGGCTTGGGGTCAAGGCCGCTGACACCGATGCGGGCAGTTCCGTGGCCGATCAGGGGCACGATATTTACATAGAGCTTGCCTTTGTTATTTTCGCAGAAGGAGCGGAAGCTGCCCGGGTTTTTGGTAGCAAAAAGCCCTGCGCCAACTACACTGGCATGGGGAGAATCCGCTTCCACGCCAAAGGGAGAGAAGCCGCAGTTGCCGGTGATCTGGGTGGTAATGCCCTGGCGGATAAAGGGGATAAAATACCGCTCGGCATCGTCGTAATCGCAGAAAAAGTCGTTATGGGAATGGGCATCGATAAAACCGGGGGCAATGCTCAGGCCGGTGCAGTCGATCACCCGGTCGGCTTCTGCCTGACCCAAATTGCCTACAGCAAGAATGCGGCCGTCTTGGGTAAGTACATCCCCAATTTGGGGCGCGGCGCCGGTGCCGTCGTACACCAGGCCGTTTTTATACAGGATCTTCATGGCGTTCCTCCTAATATTTGTCCGCTGAGCGGGTGCGTTTGTTTCTGCAATGGGAACAGTATAGCATATCTTTTTTCAAAATGCTACTGCCCGGCGAAAAAACTTTCGCCGGGCAGCTCTGTATTATAGCTTTTTTATGACCATGCTGGCCAGGCCTGCAGGGTAGGGAACATATTGGGCCAGGTAATCTCCGCAGGAGACCACATAACCCTCCGCCAGCTGTGTGCCGCCGTGGATATGCACCGGCACCAGCACCCGGTCGCCCACGGAAAGCTCGATGCCGGGGTTGATATAGTGGTAGAGCGTATTGGCTTTGTAAAAGACCACGCCGCAGTAGCTGTACACCGAAAGCTTTTGCCCCTTGTCGCTGCCGTTGCCAGCGATAAGAGCAGGGCGGGAATCCAGCATTTTATACACCGATGCATAGTCCTTTGCGGAAGATTCTGGATCTGGCAAGGCTTCCGGCGGCTGAAGGTATAGGCTGGCTTCTTCCTCGGCAGGCTGGGCATTGTGAAACAGCCAATACCAAAATTTGCTGAGCCAGGATCCTTTTTTACTCTGGGTTTTTCTGTGTATGCTCATAAAGCTTCCTCTTTATATCTATTTATGGGGAAAAGGCGGACCGGGAGCTGCTTTTTCCGTTGCGTAGGAGTAACAAAAGTGGTATAATAACAAAAACCAACTAGGAGGACATAAAATGAAGCGCGGAATTACCCGCCGGGAGCGGGAAGTAACGGATATGAACGAGATCCTGGGCATTTTGGACCGGGCCAAGGTTGCCCATGTGGGCATGGTGGACGGCAATATGCCCTATGTAGTGCCCCTGAACTACGGCTATACCATG
>JAZSHO010000067.1:0-55162 GCA_045533345.1 Faecousia sp.
ACATGAAGGAAGAACTGCCCGAAAATTTGGCTGCCGGTACCTTTCGTCCCTACTGTTCGATCGAGCACTGCTCCCGCGAGCGTATTCAGGTGTTTGAAGGCACCATTATCGCTCGGAAGCATGGCGGCATCGGTGAGACCATCACCGTTCGTCGTATCTCCTACGGCGTCGGCTGCGAGAAGGTCTTCCCCCTGCATTCTCCCAACGTTGCTATGATCGAGACCGTCCGTAAGGGCAAGGTCCGTCGTGCAAAGCTGTACTACCTGCGCGATCGCGCTGGCAAGGCTGCAAAGGTCAAGGAGAAGGTTTAATCTTCAACTCAATAAAAAAAGAGGGCATTGCCCTCTTTTTTTATTTGCCAACAATTCACACTTTGTTATGGAAAACCATTCCATCTTATGCTATACTGTTTTATAGAATGCATAAATATCGGTTTCCCGGTTAATACCGTGAAAAGGGAGGAAGCCATCATGGCCAACGAAGAGAAAAAACTGGACTGGAGAAAAAACATAGTTCTGTATATCCATGACTTGATTTATCTTCTGGCAGGAATCATGATCTTGTTTCTGCTGGTGTTCCGTGTGATCGTCGTTTCCGGAAGTTCCATGTATAATACGCTGCTTGATGGTGACTACCTGCTTCTGTTGAGCAATGTGTTTTACCAGGAACCGGAGCAGGGCGATGTTGTGGTCATCAGCAAGGAATCCTTCGACAACGGCAAACCCATCGTTAAGCGCGTCATTGCCACGGAAGGCCAGAGCGTCGACATCGATTTCGAAAGAGGCATTGTTTATGTAGACGGAACTGCCCTCGAAGAAGACTATATCTACACATTAACCACAGTGGATGAAGGCATGGAATTTCCTCTGACAGTAGAGGAAGGCTGTATTTTTGTTTTGGGCGATAACCGTGGGGTTTCTTTGGACAGCCGCAATCCCAGCATCGGTCAGATCGATATCCGGGAAGTGCTTGGCAAAGCCATGTTTTTAATGTACCCCGGTGACCACTATGGAAAAGATATCCGAAGCTTTGACAGAATTGGAGTAATCAAATGAGCGATAACATGAATATTCAGTGGTATCCGGGCCACATGACAAAAACTCGGCGACAGATCGAGGCGGATCTGAAACAGGTGGATGCTGTCTGCGAGATCGTGGATGCCCGTATCCCCATGTCCAGCCGAAACCCGGACATTGATGCCATCTGCGGAAGCAAACCCCGGATTATTGTGCTGAACCGCATGGACCTGGCAGATCCTAACGCTACCGCCCGTTGGAAAACCTACTTTAAGAATAAGGGTATGGCCGTTCTGGCCACGGACTGCAAGACCAAGCGTGGTATTGCCGATTTTACTCCCGCTGCCAGGGTTGCCTGTGCGGAAAAGCTGGAGCGGGATGCCAAACGCGGCATGAATCGCCCTTTGCGTATTATGATTGTGGGCATTCCCAACGTCGGCAAATCTACCCTTATCAATCAGATTTCCGGCCGTAAGGGCGCAAAAGCAGAAAACCGTCCCGGCGTTACCCGTGGCAAGCAGTGGGTAACCGTAGATTCCGGCCTGCAGCTGCTGGATACCCCCGGCATCCTGTGGCCCAAGTTCGAAGACCCGGAGGTCGGCATGATGCTGGCCTATACCGGTGCCGTCAAAGAAGGCGTTATTGATATCGAAGAACTGGCCTGCTGTTTGATGGAACTGCTGCATAAGTATTACCCCCAGACCCTGATTGACCGCTACAAGGTGGAAGCTCCCGAGGGCACTCCCGGTTGGGAACTGGTGGAACTGGCCGGCCGGAAGCGCGGCTATTTGGTTTCCGGCGGTGAAGTGAACACCGAACGGATGTCCAAGGTTCTGATCGACGAATTCCGCAGCGGTAAGCTGGGCAAATTCACGCTAGAAATGCCGGAGGACCAGGTATGAGCAATGTAAATATGTGGGAAATTGAAGACAGCTTCTATGCCCAGGGCGTGAACGTCATCTGCGGTGTGGACGAAGCAGGCCGCGGCCCTCTGGCGGGCCCTGTTTGCGCTGCGGCTGTGATTCTGCCGGAACATCTGGAACTGCCCGGTCTGACCGACAGCAAAAAGCTTTCAGACAAAAAGCGCCGGGAACTATATCCCATTATCAAGGAGCAGGCAATTGCCTACGGCATCGGCTTCGCTTCCGAGAAGGAAATTGATGAAATCAATATTCTGCAGGCTACGTTTCTTGCCATGCAGCGGGCTATCGACCAGCTGGAAGGAAAAGCGGAACTTGCCCTTATTGACGGCAACCGGGAAAAGGACTTTGGTCTGCCGGTGAAAACCGTGGTCAAGGGCGACAGCCTCAGTGCCAACATTGCTGCCGCGTCCGTTCTGGCCAAGGTCACCCGTGACAATATCATGATGGAAATGGCACAAACTTACCCCGAGTATGGCTTTGACATCCACAAGGGCTACGGCACCAAGGCACATTATGCCGCTTTGACCGAGCATGGCCCTTGCGCCATCCACCGTATGACTTTTTTGAAGAAGTTCTATGGGGAGAAGTAAGCTTTCCGGCGCCTGGGGTGAGGCGCTTGCCGCAGAATACCTGCGAAAAAAGCGATATACAGTCGTCGCCGCCGGCTATCATTGCCGTTTCGGTGAGATTGACTTGATCGTCCGGGACCGAAAGTATTTGGTTTTCGTTGAGGTCAAGCTGCGCAAATCCGCGGATTTTGCCAAAGCCATGGAATATGTGGACTGGCGGAAGCAGGATAAGATTCGCATCACCGCTTCCATGTATTTAAGCCAAAATCCCACCAAGCTGCAGCCCCGGTTTGATGTAATTGAAATCTACGCCCCGGAGGGTACGGCAACCGCCAACCCTGAAATTCGCCATATGGAGGACGCTTTTCAATGAATTTTCCTGTATTTGATCTGCACTGCGATACGGCTCTGACCCTGCTGGGGGAGGACATGAACTCCGCAGGCAGTCTGCGAAAGAACAATTTACATATCGATCTGGAACGGGCAGGAAAACTTCCCGGCTACTGCCAGTGCTTCGCATGCTTCACCACGCCTTTCATGGAAGAATGGACAAAAACCTCTCCTGTGGTTGTTTTCGAGCGGGAACTGGCTACCATTCAGCGGGAAATCGATGCCAATAAAGATATCATTTCTCTTGTATATTCCGCCAAACAGATCGAAGAAAACCGGAAAAAGGGCAAAATGTCCGCCATTCTTACCATCGAAGGCACCGCTGGCTTCGGCCACGATCCGGAACTGCTGGAGGACCTGTATGCCATCGGCTTCCGAATCTCCAGCCTGGGCTGGAATGAGCAGAATCCTCTGGCCGGTTCCCATGCTACCGGCGGCGGATTGACAGAATTAGGCAAAGCCTATGTAAAAAAAGCCCAATCCTTGGGTATGCTGATAGATGTTAGCCATCTCAGCGACGAGGGCTTCTGGGATATCATGGATATTACCGAAGCCCCCATCCTCGCAACCCATTCCAACAGCCGTGCCGTCCATGACGTAAGCCGCAATCTGACGGACGATATGTTCAAAGCCATCTGCCAGACCGGCGGTGTTGCAGGACTGAATATGTACACCGACTTCATCGGTGACAATGCCGACCTGGACAAGGCCTGTGACCATATTCTTCATTTCCTGGACCTGGACTCCAGCGGCAAGCATATCGCCCTGGGCGGCGATCTGGACGGCTGTGAGAGCCTGCCCGTTGGCTTCGAGGGGGTACAAAGCTATCCCAGCCTGGCCCGGCGCCTGTTGGAACGGGGAGTCAGCGAAGAAACTGTGATGGATATTTTCTGGAACAATGCCATTGGAGTGATGGAATGTGCTGTACGTAACCACAAGAAATAACCGGGATGCCTACACTGCCCAGCGGGCTCTGCGGGAAAACCGCGGTCCGGATGGAGGACTGTACGTACCATTTCGGGAACCCTCCTTTTCTAAGGAAGATATTACCGCATTGGGGGACAAAAGCTTCAACAGAGCCGTAGCTGATGTTCTTAATCTCCTGTTTAACACCCGGTTGACCGCCTATGATGTGGATTTTGCCATCGGCCGCTATGCCGTCCGATTGGAAATGCTGGGAAAGCGCGTCATAATGGGAGAGTGCTGGCATAACCTGGAATCAGATTTTTCCCGTATTGTGAAAAATCTAACAAAACTCCTGCGTTCTGACAAAGAATCAGAAGTTTTGTCCGGCGATTGGGCAGAGATTGCTGTCCGCATTGCGGTTCTGTTCGGCATATTTGGCGAACTGATGCGCCAAAGAATTGTGGAAGCTGAAGGTGCTGTGGATATCAGTGTGGTATCTTCTGATTTTTCCGCTCCCATCAGCGCATGGTACGCCAAGCGCTGGGGCTTACCCATTGGAAATATTATCTGCTGTTGCAACGATAACGGCAACCTCTGGGACTTTATCTGCCATGGGCAGCTGAAAACCAATGACGTGGCTGTGTCAACAGCTACTCCGGATGCCGATGTGGTCGTTCCCACCAGCCTGGAGCGGCTGATTCACAATTGCGCCGGGGCGGGAGAAGTGGAACGCTATCTGGACGCCCTTCGCCGGGGCGGGAACTATTATCTGGATGACTTGCTGCTGCACCGACTCCGCCAGGGACTGTATGTGACAGTCACCAGCAATCAGCGGGTTCTGTCTACCATTCCCAGCATTTATGCCACCCATCAATATATTCTTTCTCCTTATTCTGCACTGGCCTATGCTGGTTTACAGGATTATCGCTCCAGAACAGGGGAGAGCCGCACTGCATTGGTTCTGGCGGAGAAAAGCCCCATCCGAGATTCCCAGACTGTTTCTTACGCACTTAAAATCACAGAAGAACAATTGAAGCAACATCTAAACTAAAATTCAGAGGAGGTACTCTATGGCACTTTACGCCATCGGCGACCTGCATCTGTGTCTGGGGGCACCGAAGCCTATGGACATTTTTGGCGGTGCCTGGGTGGGATACATGGACAAGCTGAAAGAAGGTATGTCCTTGATCACCGAGGAGGACACCACTGTTTTACTGGGTGACCTCAGCTGGTCCCTGGACTTACCAAACGCCAAAGCGGATTTCGCCTGGATCAATGAGATTCCCGGTAAAAAAATCATTCTCAAGGGCAACCACGATTACTGGTGGAGCACCGCCGCAAAATTCCAAAAATTCTGCGCCGAAAACGGCTTTGAAAAGCTTGATCTGCTGAATAATAACAGCTATGAATACGGCGACTTCGCCATCTGCGGCACCCGTGGCTGGTTCTTCGAGGAAGAAAAAAGCGGCCAGCACGACGAAAAGGTGTTTAAGCGGGAACTGATCCGTCTGGAAGCATCCTTGCAGGCAGCAGGGGAGAAGCCGAAGCTGGTTTTCCTTCACTATCCCCCCAGATACAAGGGCTATGAATGCCCCGAAATCCTTGCATTGCTGGAAAAGTATGAGGTGCGCCGCTGTTTTTACGGCCATCTGCATGGCGGCAGCCACAAGCTTGCCATGGAAGGGCAGTGGGATGGGGTGGAATTCCGGCTGGTTGCAGCGGATTATATCGGTTTTAAACCCTTCAAAGTCATGGATTAAACCCATCCGTCGGAAAAATAAGTAAAAAAATTCAAGAAAAGTGTGGACAATTGCACATTTTTCTGCTAGAATAAATCGGCTATGTAAAAATATAAAATGGTCTACCCATGCAGACCAATTTAGGAGGATACTTACAATGAATGTTAAGAGCATCGAAAGAAATGGCAACAAGGCTACCATCGTTGTCGAGATCGACAAGGAACTGATGGAGTCCGGTGTCAACAAGGCTTATCTGAAGGCCCGTAAGCAGATCATGATCCCCGGCTTCCGTAAGGGCAAGGCTCCCCGGAAGATGATCGAGGCCATGTACGGCGCTCACGTTTTCTATGAAGACGGCCTGGAAGAGATCTTCCCCGAAGTCTATCAGTTTGCTGTCCTGGATCAGGGTGTGAAGGCCATCGGCCGTCCCAGCCTGGAGGATATGCAGATCAGCGAGGAGAACCTGGTTTCTTTGACTCTGACCACCGAGGTTTACCCCGAGGTCACTCTGGGCCAGTACAAGGGTCTGGAAGTTGAGAAGGCTGCCGCTGAGGTCACCGACGCACAGGTGCAGGCTGAGCTGGACCGTATGGCTCAGAACGTTGCTTCCACCGAGACCGTTGAAAAGGCTGCTGAGATGGGTGATACCGCTAACATCGACTTCGAAGGCTTCCTGGACGGCACTCCCTTTGACGGCGGCAAGGGCGAAAACTTCGATCTGAAACTGGGCAGCGGCCAGTTTGTTCCCGGTTTTGAAGAGCAGGTCGTTGGCATGACTGCCGGTGAGGAGAAGGATATCGACATCACCTTCCCCGAGGATTACCATGCTGAGCTGGCCGGTAAGGCTGTTGTCTTCCACGTTAAGCTGAACAAGGTCACCGTTACCTCCGTTCCCGAGCTGGACGATGAGTTCGCCAAGGACGTTTCCGAGTTCGATACTCTGGATGAGCTGAAGGATGACATCCGCGCCAAGGCTCTGGAGTCCGCAGAGAAGCAGCTGCAGACCACCTTCGAGAACGCTGCCATCGAGAAGGCTGCTGAGAACACCACCGTGGATATGCCTGTTGCTCTGGTTGATCGCGAGCTGGACACCCAGATGGAGCGTTTTGCTTACCAGCTGCAGATGAGCGGCTACTCCATGGAGCAGTACGCACAGATGATGGGCGGCGACGTGAACACCATGCGCTCCGCTTTCCGTCCCCAGGCTGAGAAGCAGGCTAAGATCTCCGTCACCCTGGAGAAGATCGCTGAGGTCGAGGGTATCACCGTTTCCGACGAGGACATCGAGGCCGAGTTCGAGGCTCTGGCTAAGCAGTACGAGCTGGAAGTTGCCAAGATCAAGGAAATGATCCCCATGGACGAGCTGACCGAGAGCCTGAAGGTCCGTAAGGCAACCAAGATCATCACCGATTCCGCTGTTGCCGTCGCTCCCAAGACCGAGGAGTAATTTTGTATGTAACCAGGGGCCGATGCTCTCATCGGCCCCTTTCCTTAAACCGCAATCCCTCACGGCGAGGAATAACCTTCCTCTTTGCTGGTTAGAATGTTTCAAGTCAATTGAAAGGAGACATCACCATGCCTTTAGTTCCCTATGTTGTGGAGCAGACCAGCCGCGGCGAACGCAGCTATGATATTTTCTCCCGTCTGCTGAACGACCGTATCATCTTCCTGTCCGAAGAGGTCAACGATGCCACCGCTTCTCTGGTGGTTGCCCAGCTTCTGAATCTGGAAGCCCAGGACCCCGACAAGGACATCCAGTTCTACATTAACAGCCCCGGTGGCTCCGTCACCGCAGGTATGGCTATTTACGACACTATGCAGTACATCAAATGCGATGTGGCCACCATCTGTGTCGGTATGGCAGCTTCCATGGGTGCTTTCCTGCTCAGCGCAGGCACCAAGGGCAAGCGTATGGCCCTGCCCAACTCTGAGATCATGATCCACCAGCCCTCCGCCGGTACCCAGGGTCAGATCACCGATATGGCCATCCATATGAAGCGCCTGCAGACCATTAAGGACCGGATGAACCGGATTCTGGCAGAAAACTGCGGCCAGGACATCGAAACCGTCACTGCCGCCTGCGAGCGTGACAATTTCATGACTGCTGACGAAGCCGTTCAGTTTGGTCTGATTGATCGTGTGCTTGCACACCACTAAATTCGAAAGAAACGAGGTACCAGGTTCATGGCAAAGAATACGGAACAGCCGATCCGCTGCAGCTTTTGCGGTAAGCGGGAGAATCCGGCTTCTCGGCTGATTGCCGGCCCTGGCGTGTATATTTGCAGCGATTGTGTCGCTGCCTGCAGTGATCTTCTGCGGGACGAATACGAACTGGAGGAAAGCGGCGGTCTGAAGGCCCCCGATAAGCTGCCTACCCCCATGGAAATCAAGTCCTTCATGGATCACTACATCATCGGACAGGATGAGGCAAAGGTTGCCCTGTCTGTGTCCGTTTACAACCACTATAAGCGCATCTATTTCGGCGCCCAGTCCGAAGTGGAACTGCAAAAGAGTAACATTCTGCTCATTGGCCCCACCGGCAGCGGCAAGACCCTCTTTGCCCAAACCCTGGCTAAGATTCTGAATGTTCCTTTCGCCATTGCCGATGCTACCACCTTGACCGAAGCCGGTTACGTTGGCGACGACGTGGAAAATATCCTCCTGCGCCTCCTGCAGGCTGCGGATTTCGACGTGGAGCTGGCAGAGCGGGGCATTATCTACATTGATGAGATGGATAAGATCGCCCGCAAGAGCGAGAACACTTCCATTACCCGTGACGTTTCCGGCGAGGGCGTCCCGCAGGCGCTGCTGAAGATCCTGGAAGGCACTGTTGCCACCGTTCCTCCCCAGGGCGGACGGAAGCATCCCCAGCAGGAACTGATTCCCATCGACACCACCAATATCCTCTTCATCTGCGGCGGCGCCTTCGACGGTCTGGATAAGATCATTGAAAAGCGCACCCATAAGAGCGCTATCGGCTTTGACGCACCTGTCCAGAGCAAGGCGCAGAAGGATGTGGGCACCCTCTTTGCCCAGGTGGAGCCTCACGACCTGCTGAAGTTCGGCATCATTCCCGAACTGGTTGGCCGTATGCCCGTCATCACCACTCTGCGGAGTCTGACCCAGAATGATCTGGTTCGGATTCTGGTAGAGCCTAAAAATGCGCTCATCAAGCAGTACCAGAGTCTCCTTGCCATGGATGGCGTGGAACTGCAAATTGCGGATGATGCGCTGCTGATGATCGCCCAGAAGGCGCTGGATCGTCAGATTGGTGCCAGAGGTCTGCGTTCCATTTTGGAAAAGGTCATGATGAATATCATGTTTGAGATTCCCTCTGACCTGTCCATCAAAAAAGTAGTCATTACCCCCGAATGTATCCAAGGTGGTGAGGCTGCCATTGTGCGGGATGCCGCACATCCCAGAGAAGCACTCTCCGGGAGAAGATAATCTCTCGAAGGGGGTAGCTTGCTGCCCCCTTCTTACGCATTTTTGTACTCTTTCGCAAAAGGAGGGAATTTCCCTTGACAGCAAGTTCTTATGCAGGAAAAATGCCGATTCTGGCTCTGCGGGGTCTGGCGGTTTTCCCTGAACAAACCGTTCATTTTGATGTTGGCCGCAAGAAGTCCGTTCTGGCTTTGGACGCGGCTATGAAGGGTGACCAGACCCTTCTGCTGATTCCCCAAAAGGATATTCTGGTGGACGATCCCAAGCTGATTGACCTGTATTCCATCGGCACTGTTTGCAAAGTCAAGCAGGTGCTGAAAACCCAGGGAGAAAACCTGCGGGTATTGGTTACCGGCCTTCGCCGTGCCAAAATCACGGAAGTGAACCAGACGGAGCCGTTCCTGTCCGGTATCGTGGAATCCGTTCCTGACCAGGGTAGGGAGGATGTACTCCGTGGCCGCGCTCTGCGCCGGGAGGCCAATGCCGTCTACGGAATGTACAGTGAAATGGTGGAAAACCCCGCACAGGTCATTCAGTTGAAGTTAATTGCCAGCGAGGATACCGGCTTCGTTGCTGATACCATCGCCCAGAATTCCGGGATCGACTTCCCGGAAAAAGCAAAGCTGCTGTGCATGCTGAACCCCACAAAGCGTCTGGAAACGGCTGTGAAACTTCTGAAGCAGGAAGTGGAAGTCCTGCGCCTGGAATCCGACATCCAGGAAAAGACAAAAATCGCCATCGACCAGAATCAGCGGGACTACTATCTGCGTGAGCAGATGAAGGCCATCCGGGAAGAACTGGGCGAAGGCGACGACGATTCCGAAATCGAAACCTATGTCCGCAAAATCAAAGAATTACAACTGGAAGAAACCCATGAAAAGAAGCTTCTGAAGGACGTTGAACGACTGAAAAAGCAGCCTTTCGGCTCATCCGAGGCCGCAGTTCTTCGCAATTATCTGGATACGCTGCTGGAGCTTCCCTGGAACGTTACCACCAAGGAGCGTGTGGATGTTTCCACTGCCCGTAAGGTTTTGGAACACGACCATTTCGGCCTGGAAAAGGTGAAAGAGCGGATCCTGGAAACCATTGCCGTACGCCAGATGGCTTCTCAAATGCCGCCTCAGATTCTTTGTCTGGTTGGCCCTCCCGGTGTAGGCAAAACCTCCATTTCCTATTCTATTGCCAAGGCACTGAACCGGAAAATGGCCCGGATTTCTTTGGGTGGTGTTCATGACGAAGCTGATATCCGGGGCCACCGGAAAACTTATGTGGGTGCCATGCCTGGCCGTATTATGGCTGCCATAACTCAGGCGGGCAGCAGTAATCCGCTGCTTCTTCTGGACGAAATCGACAAAATGGGCTCCGACCATCGCGGTGACCCCAGCGCCGCCCTGCTGGAAGTGTTGGATGCCGAGCAGAATCATACCTACCGGGATCATTATCTGGAGATTCCCTACGATCTGTCCGATGTGATGTTCATCACCACCGCCAATACTCTGGATGCCGTTCCCCGTCCGTTGCTGGACCGTATGGAAGTCATCGAGCTGGGTTCCTATACCGACGAGGAAAAGCTGATGATCGCCAAGAACCATCTGATTTCCAAGCAGCTTAGCAAGCATGGCCTGAAAAAGTCCCAGGTTCGCATCACGGATGATGCCATCCGGGAGATCATCAACTGCTACACCCGGGAATCCGGCGTCCGTAATCTGGAGCGGAACATCGCAGAAATCTGCCGGAAGTCCGCCATGAAAATCCTGGAACAGGAGGAACCCAAGCGGATCACTGTGAATGGCTCCAATCTGGAAAGCTTCCTTGGCGTTCGGAAATTCCTACCGGACCGGCTGCCCTGTACCGACCAGATTGGTCTTGTCACCGGCTTGGCCTGGACCAGTGTCGGCGGCGAAACTCTGGAAGTGGAAGTCAACGTCATGGACGGCACAGGCAAGCTGGAACTGACCGGCAACCTGGGCGATGTGATGAAGGAATCTGCCCACGCGGCCCTCAGCTATATCCGCGCCAACGCCCAGAAGCTGGGTATCGCCTCTGATTTCTACAAGACTAAGGATATTCACGTCCATTTCCCCGAGGGTGCTGTACCTAAGGACGGTCCCTCCGCCGGTGTTACAGTCTGTACCGCCATTGTTTCCGCGCTGACCGGCGTTACTGTTCGCCGGGATGTGGCCATGACCGGTGAGATTTCTCTCCGGGGCCGTGTTATGCGCATCGGCGGTTTGAAGGAAAAAACCATGGCCGCCCTGCGTCATGGCATTCGTACAGTCATCATCCCTAAGGAAAATGAACGGGACCTAGAAGAAATCGACCAGGCCGTCCGCCGTCAGCTGAATTTCATCAGCGCCCAGACGGTGGATACAGTCCTGGCCGCAGCCCTAAACCGTCAGAACGAAATCGCTCCCACCATCCTCGGCGACATTCCCGCCGATGTGAAAGCGAAGAACCGCAAGCCGGAAATTCGGCAGTAAAGAGAGGTAAAGCATGAATTTTCAGAATGTGGAATTTTTGATTTCCGCCGCATCTCCCAAGGATTTCCCCAAAAATCGGCTGCCGGAGATCGCCTTTGCAGGCAAATCCAACGTTGGCAAGTCCTCCGTAATCAACCGTCTGCTGCAACGGAAAAATTTCGCCCGTGTGGGTGAAAGACCCGGTAAGACCATCCATGTTAATTATTTCGTCATCGACCGGAAGTGCTATCTGGTGGACCTGCCCGGCTATGGCTTTGCCAAGGTTTCCGCCGCAGAAAAGGCCCGCTGGGGTAAACTGATGGAGGATTATTTCGCTGCCAACCGCATCGATTTGGGCGTTATGATCGTGGACTACCGCCATCCCCCCACGAATAACGACATCACTATGGCCAACTGGTTCATCGAAAGCGGCTGTCCCTTTGTGGTGGTTGCCAACAAGATGGACAAGCTGAAAAAGAGTGAACTGGAACCCAACTTAAAGACCATTCGGGAAGACCTGGCTCTGCCCGAAGGTACTCCTATCATTCCGTTCTCCGCAGAGAAGGGAAACGGACGGGACGACCTGGTTCGTCACATTCTGGCTGCTGTAAAAGAATGATCATCGAATTACATGACTGGAAGTTTGATGTGGATCTGGAAGCCACCCTGGCCCATACCACAAAAAACAGCTTGGACCACTGTACCTGCGCCTATTGCTGCAATTACTATGAGGCAATCGACCGCTGCTACCCGGAAGTACGCGGTTTTCTTGCTCAGTTCGGCGTAAACCTGGACGGTCCCTCGGAACTGATGCCCTTTGAACCCACGTTAATGCTTGCCTGTTATCGGGTCCGGGGTAAAATCCTGCAATGGGGCAGGGAAGTGCTGCATGTTCGGCACATTCCCATTGTACCGGAAACGGCGGAAGATGGTTCTTTCTTCCTGTGGGTGGGAGAAGTGGAGCTTCCCTGGCTGCAAGCCGAAGATATGGATGAAGTGGTATCTCCTGCCAATCTTCCGGAGTTTCTGGAACGGATGCAGGAAATCTGGCTCCAGCGCCACGGAGAAACGCTGTTTCTTTCTTGAATACAATAGAAAAAGCTGCTGAAATTCTCAGCAGCTTTTTTGTTTAGATATAGAATTCTTCCGGAATCTCCATTTTTTCAATACACAAGTCCCGATCAGTCCGTGAGAAAATGTCCAGCAGCACATCCCGGCATTTCCTTGCATCCACAATCCGTACCTGTGCATTGCCCAGCGTACCGAAGGTCATGGCATCATGGTACAGCAATGCCTTCTCAAAATTTATATACTGCTGGGAAACATCCCGGCTGCGGCTGCAAAAATGCCGATGATATGGATGCTTCTGCACTTTGCCAGTCTGATCTATGACGGTAATTTCAAAGGGCTCTGACATCAGCCGATCCGGAATATTCGCCATTTCCTCCACGGAATGAATAAAGGTATTTTTGTCCAGCCCCACACCAATCAGCAATATTTTCGCATTCACCTCTGCCAGACGCCCCCATGCACCCTTAGGATCCGCCGGGGTTTGGAGCAATTCTTCGCCCTGCAAAAATGCCGCCGCAAACTTACCGCAGCCCCACATGGAGTGGGTGGGGTGGAGGGAGCGAATACCATCGCTGCGGAATGCTGCCACCTTAGGCAATGTACCGATACAAGGAATTTCCCTTCTCACATCATAAACGTGGGGCAGCTGATTCACCGTTGCCCAGGTATGGGTGGGAACCAAAAATAGGCCATCCGTTAAGCATTCCAGAAAGGCATCAATCACGCCGTCAGCACCGTTTTCCACCTTGCCAATGGCCCGCAGGGATGTGTGGATCAAAACGGTGTCACTGGTCTGAATCCCCATTTCCCGAATCTGCCGAATCAAATCCTGCTTTGTAAACATGGGTTTCTCCTTATTTCATATCTTCCGGCTTGGTACGAAGGAAACGGATGATGAAGGGAATGCTGATCAAGCCTGCGATGACATCTGCGGTAGGCTGGGCAATTTGGATACCGGTCAGGCCCAACAGGGGAACAAAAATCAGCAGCATGGGAATGGTAATCATACCGGACCGGATCAGCGAAAGAATCGAGGAAATGGTGGGCTGCTGAATGCTCTGGTACAGCATATTCACAGGAACAGACAGAGCCATGAAGATCATGCCGAAAGCGTAATTACGCAGGGCAACAGAACCGATGGCGATGACTTCCTCTTTCTTCTGGAACAGGGCAATCACCTGTTCGGGGAACAGCATGGTCAGAATCGAGAAGCCGCCTACCAGCACAAGGGCATAGCAGATGAGGAAAACAAGTCCCTTTTTCACCCGGTCATATTTCTTTGCCCGGTAGTTAAAGGCTGCCACAGGCTGGAAGCCCTGGCCCATACCCAGTCCCACGCACATAAGGAACATGGAGAACTTACTGACCACACTCATGGCAGCAATGGCTGCATCTCCAAAAGGCTTTGTCAAATTGTTCAGGATGCCGGTAGTCACAGAGGTCATACTCTGGCGAATCAAAGAGGGAAGTCCTACCCGGCAAATGGAGAAATAGGTACGGAAGTTTTTGCTGACAAAGCGAGGGTGAATCCGGCTCTGGGCCATTTTCCGGTACATCACAAACAGAATCGTAAAGCTGATAAGCTGAGAAACGGCGGTAGCCAGACCGGCACCGTAAACACCCATATTCAGTCTCGCAACCAGCAGGTAATCACCCAGAATGTTCAGCAAGCCGCCTGCGGTAAGTCCGAACATGGCATAAAACGCCCGGCCCTCAAACCGAAGGGCATTGTTCAGAATCATGGAGCAGATCACAAAGGGACAGGATAGCAGCACCCAAAGGGCATAGTCCATGGCATGGGGCAGAATCGTTTCCGTGCTGCCCAAAAACAGCACCATAGGCTTGCGGATGCACATGCCAATCATCAGAATCAAACATCCGATCAACCCACCGGCAAAGAAAGAGGAAGACACATACATAGATGCCTTTTCCGTATTTTTATCGGCCAATTCCTTGGAAATAAACGTTCCGCTGCCCTGTCCCAGCATAAAGGCAACGCCCTGGATAATGGCCTGAAGGGTAAACAATACACCGGTTGCCGCCTGGGCGCTGGGTCCCAGAGTACCTACAAAGTAGGTGTCCGCCATATTGTAAATACTGGTAATCAGCATCGAAATGGTGGTGGGGACACCCAGCTGAACGATCAGCTTCGCCACCGGAGTTTCGGTCATTTTCTGATAGTGCTTTTCCGCGTTCGTCAAAAGAAGGACCTTCTTTCTGTTTTTCTTATAATTTTATCATATTGAAATTTTTCTTGCAATACAGAAAAACCACCGAAGGCTGCCTTCGGTGGTTCTGGATTAGCCGTTTTCCTTAGCAGCCTTCAGTGCCTGGGCCAGCTGATCGGGGCAGGAGGTGGCCTTCATACCGCACTTGATGCCCTCCAGACGGGAGATGACCTCGTCCACATCCATGCCGTTGACAAGAGAGCTGATGCCCTTCAGATTGCCGTTGCAGCCGCCGAAGTACTGCACATTGGTCAGCTTGCCGTCTTCAATGCTGAACTGAATCATCTGGGAGCAGGTGCCCTTGGTTCTGTAAGTATATTCCATATTGTATTTCCTTTCTGTATTACACAATTATATCTGCAAGTTTTGCATTGACCAGCGCCGCAAGTTTCTCCGGGGGTACGATCATCTGATGGCCTCTGGCACCGGCAGAAACAGCAATTTCCTCCCAAAGCTGGCAGGTTTCGTCAAAGTGGGTGGGATATTTCTTCTTCATACCCACGGGACTGCAGCCGCCCCGGATATACCCGGTGAGAGTCAGCAGATCCTTAACCGGAACCAGTTCCATATTTTTGTCCCCGGCAGCTTTGGCTGCTTTTTTCAGATCCAGCTCGCAGCAAACGGGAATGCAAAATACATTAATACCGGTTCGCTCACCCCGGGCAACCAATGTCTTGAACACCTGTTCTCCATCCATACCGATGGCCTGGGCCGCATGGGTACCACTTAAGTCTTTTTCGTCAAACTCGTAGAATGCTTCCCGGCAGGGAATACCTGCCTGTTCCACAAGCCGAACTGCGTTGGTTTTTGTTGCCATATTATCACCATTGTTTATTATACGACATGTTGTCAACTCCTGCAATAGTGAATTGTCCAGGAAATACGGGATATCCTAAGAAAAAATCATAGGAGGTTATCCATATGAACGAAAATGCAGACATGAAAGGGCAGGAGCAAAAGCAGGTAATTGAATTTGGCTCCGATATTACCAAATCCAGCAAAGGTAATATCTATACCTTAACCATCATCGGACAGGTTGAGGGGCATATGAACGCTCCGGAAAATGTGAAAACCACAAAGTACGAGCATGTCCTGCCACTTCTTGCCAGCATTGAAGAAAGTGATGACATTGACGGTCTTCTGCTGCTTTTGAATACGGTCGGTGGCGATATTGAAGCGGGTCTTGCCATTGCGGAGATGGTTGCAGGCATGAAGAAGCCCACAGTTTCCCTGGTTCTGGGCGGCGGACATTCCATCGGTATCCCTCTTGCAGTTTGCACCAAAAAATCCTTCATTACCCCCACAGCCAGCATGACGGTGCATCCTGTGCGCATGACCGGCCTTGTTGTGGGCGCACCCCAGACATTCCGGTATTTTCAGCGGATCCAGGAACAAATCGCAGATTTTGTCACAGCCAATTCTAAAATTACAAGGGAAGCTTTTGAATCCTATATGATGGCAACCGGGGAGATGGCCACTGACGTAGGTACCATCCTCTACGGTAAGGAGGCAGTCTCCTCCGGCCTCATCGATAAACTCGGAACCCTCAATGATGCCTTAACGGCTCTGCACAAAATGATTGACAAACAAAAAAAGGAATCCAGACGCTGAGCAGCACTGCTTGCTCAGCGTCTTTTTGTGTTATGTAAAATTAGGACTGGAAATCTGATTGGAAATATGATATTATAAAGTGTAATTTTATGTAAAGGAGGGGACAGGTGTGGATTTGAATGTATTGGAAAGCATAATTTTTGGTCTGGTTTCCGGCTTAACGAATATTTTGCCTGTCTCTGCACAGATTCATGAACTGCTTCTTTTAAAAATGTTCGGTACGAGAAGCGCACCGGGTCTGATGCGGCTGTTGATTCACTTAAGTGTGTTTGGTGCGCTCTATTATAATTGCATGCCCCATATTACCAAAATGATCCGGGCAAAGAGTCTGTCCCGTGTTCCCAAGCGCCGCAGAAAGCGCCCCCTGGATACGAAAAGCCTCATGGATTTGAGCCTCTGGAAGACTATGGCGATTCCTGTAATTCTGGCCTTTTTCCTGTATGAAAAGATTTCCTTTATGCGGGGCAGCCTGTCTTTGATCGCCATTTTCCTGTTTTTGAACGGCATTATTCTGTACATTCCTCAGTTTCTTCCCAGCAGCAACAAAGACTCCCGGAATCTTTCCCGCGTAGAAGGTTTGCTGATGGGTCTCGGCGGCGCTGCGTCCATTCTGCCTGGTATTTCTGCTATGGGTGCATCTGTTTCCATTGGCTCCGTTTGCGGCGTGGATCGGAAGTACTGCCTCAGCATGGTAATGCTCATGAATCTGGTCGTTACCGCTGCAATCATTGTGATTGACGTTATGGCCATTGCTGCTGATGGAATCGGGGTCATTTCCTTTGGTGTGCTGGTCAGCTATTTGCTAACTGCCATTGCCTCACTGCTGGGTACTTTACTGGGTATCCGCGTTATGCGCAGACTCTCCGAGACCAAGGGTTACGGAGTATTTGCTTACTATTGCTGGGGTATTGCGCTGTTTACTTTCATTCTGAATCTTATGGCATAAGGAGGTACGTCATGGCAGAAAACAAAAAAACCCAAGCCGCCAAGGCGGTTTCCGGTGCCAAGAAAACCACTGCGGCGAAAAAAGCATCTTCCGGAAAAACAGCTGCCCAAAAAACTGCTGTCGAAACACCCAAGAAGCCCGCTTCCAAAAAGCAGCCCCCTGTGGTTAAAACGGAGTATGATCGCCCCAGAATGCCCGGCAACGTGGTGGCCGCGATCATCAGCTTTGTTCTTTTTATCGTATTCGTCTTTATCAGTGTCAAGCCGGAAGGCGCATTGCTGAAAGTAATTCAGTCTGTTGTACTCGGCTTAATCGGCCAGGCAGGCTTCTATTTTTCCATTCCTGCACTGCTTTATTTATTTGTCATCAATACCTTTGGCCGCAAGACTGCGGTTACCATGCGCAGCATTTGTGTCATCGTCTTTGTATTCCTTTGCGGCTGTGTGTACCATCTGGCTGTCCAGACCCAGGGAATGGCTTCCGGCTGGCATCTGGTCACAGATCTGTATAAAGGCGGAATTGAAGGTATCACCGGCGGTATTCTCTGCGGCGGTGCGGCTATGTTGATCCGCTGGGCTTGCGGAACGCCTCTTTCCTATGTTTTCTGCATTCTCGGAGCGGTCTTTACGCTGCTGGGTGCCATGCAGATCACCATTCCCAGCATCATCCGGGCCATTGCAAACCGTCCCCGGGACGAGTTTGACGAAGATGAGGAAGGGGAGTACATCGAACCGGCAGCCATTGTGGTAAACCACATTGCCAATAAGCAGATCGAACATAAACGCCAGCGCCGTCAGCGGATGGAATTCCCTGAGCCTGTATCCCAGAGCGAAAACATTGCTTTGCCGGAGCCTGCATCCAAGAAGCAGCCTGCACCGAAAGCGAAAGCTTCCAAGCAGGAACCCGTACTGCAGGAACCGCAATCTGTTTCCAATGGTACCCCCTCCAAGGCCCAGGGAATTATGAATACCATCGGCCTGGACAGTGAAGCCCCTGTTGCCGCATCGGCGGAATACGCATCGGAGCCGATTCCGGATGTGATTGATGCCAAGCCCTTGCGCAAACCGGTTCTGGTGGATGCTGAGGACTTCACCGATGATATTCCCAAGTCCATGCCGGAACTGAAGCTGGATTCGGAAATACCTCCTTTTGCAGCCAAGAAGGACGTAACCAAAACTCCCGCCCCGAAAGCCCCTGCAAAACCCGCTCCCGCGGCTGCTGAAGCCAAGCCCGGCAAGGTTTCTTCCAAGGAGGCAGCTGAATCTGCCCAGCAGGTGGCCCAGGAAATTGCACAGGCCCAGGCTGAGCAGAAGCCTATGTATTGTTTCCCGCCTATTGACCTGCTGAAGCGCCCCTTGAAGGGCGGCGCCGACGGCACCGAAGAAATGCGGGAAAACTCCCGCCGCTTAAACGAAACTTTGGCAAGCTTCAACATCGATGCCCATATCATCAATGTTACCCGGGGTCCCAGCGTCACCCGCTATGAAGTGGAGCTGGATAAGGGTGTTCGACTGAATAAGCTCACCGGTTGTGCAGATGATATTGCCTTGAGTCTGGGTGCTTCCGGCGTCCGTATTGCTGCCGTTCCCGGTAAGATTTCTGTGGTTGGCATTGAAGTTCCCAACCGGGCCGTAACTACCGTTTCCCTCCGGGAAGTCATTGATTCCAACGAATTTAACAAAGCAAAATCCAAGTCCTCCATTGCTCTGGGTAAGAGCATTGAGGGTAACTGCGTCGTGGGCAACATCTCCAAAATGCCCCACCTGCTGATCGCCGGTACCACCGGTTCCGGTAAATCTGTTTGCATGAACTCGATCATCATCAGCCTGCTGTACAAGGCCGGTCCTGAGGATGTAAAGCTTATCATGGTTGATCCCAAGATGGTGGAACTGGGTATCTATAACGGCATTCCCCATTTGCTGATTCCCGTTGTCACCGACCCCAAAAAGGCGGCTGGCTCTTTGCAGTGGGCTGTGACGGAAATGCTGCGCCGTTATAAGATGATGTCCGACCTGGGTGTCCGTGACCTGGAGTCTTACAACAGTATCGTCCAGGCAGAAGAGGATGGTCAGAAGCTGCCCCAGGTGGTTATCATCATCGACGAGCTGGCGGACCTTATGATGGTTGCTGCCAAGGAAGTAGAAGATTCCATCTGCCGCATTGCCCAGATGGGTCGTGCCGCCGGTATGCATCTGATTATTGCCACCCAGCGCCCCTCTGCCAATGTCATCACGGGCCTCATGAAGGCCAACATTCCTTCCAGAATTGCCTTCTCTGTGGCTTCTGCCATGGAATCCCGGATTATTTTGGACACCATGGGCGCAGAAAAGCTGGTTGGCAAGGGCGATATGCTCTATGCCCCCATCGGCAGCGGCAAGCCTCTGCGTGTCCAAGGCTGCTTTGTTACGGATTCCGAAGTGGAGTCTGTGGCAGGTTACGTCAAGGAGAATTACAACGCAGAATACAACCAGCAGGTCCTTGAGGAAATCGAAAAAACCGCACAGCAGACCGGCAAGAAGGCGGCTTCTGTTGCGGAAATCGATGCTTCCGAGGAGGAACTGGAAGGGGACGAGATGCTTCCCCAGGCTGTGGATGTGATTCTGGAAACCGGCCAGGCCTCCGTTTCCATGCTCCAGCGCCGGCTGAAACTGGGCTACGCCCGGGCAGCACGGATCGTGGATGAAATGGAAGAAAAGGGCATCGTCGGACCTTTCCAGGGCAGTAAACCCCGTGCCATTCTAATTACCAAGGACCAGTGGGCAGCCATGAAGAGCGGCCAGCCTCAGCAGATGGGTTTTGATGATCTGGAAGAAGACATGGGCGTGCCCGAGGATATTTACTGATCTGTAACGGGAAACCGTTGTAGATAAATATTGTTTGCATCCCATCCGGGCATCCGGAGGGACAGCAAGGAGGAAAATAAATTGAATAGCAAAACAAAAACCATGGTAGGCCTGGGTCTGTTTACCGCAATTGTGGTGGTACTGCAGTTCCTGGGCGGCGGCATCAAATTTGGTATGTTCTCCATATCGCTGGTGCTTGTTCCCATTGTTGTGGGCTCCGCAATCTACGGATGGAAGTCCGGTGCCTGGCTGGGATTCGCCTTTGGCGCAGCAGTTCTGCTTTCCGGCGACGCTGCAGCTTTTTTGGCAATTGATCCTTTGGCAACGGTACTGGTTGTGCTTGTGAAGGGCACCGCCTGCGGTCTGGTAGCAGGCTTGGTCTACAAGCTGCTGGCAAAAATCAATCATACTGTAGCTGTATTCATCGCCGCAGTTATTTGTCCCATTGTAAACACCGGTATTTTCCTGATCGGATGCCAGCTGTTTTTCCTGGAAACGGTTGCCGGCTGGGGTGCTGCAATGGGCTATGAGAATGTGGCAGCGTACATGTTCTTAGGTCTTGCAGGTGTAAACTTCTTGATTGAGACCGGTGTCAATATTGTACTGGCACCTGTCATCGTCCGTTTGATTAAGATTGGCCAGAAGTAAATATTGTCGTATCCCGGCAGCTTTCGCTGCCGGGATTTTTTGTGCTACGAATCCATTCCGGAGCATAGTCTGTCCCAAGGAGTGATGCAAATGATGTGTGCATGGGATTCGTTTATAGGAATTCTTCCCCAATGGATTCGGCAGGAAGTGGACGAGTTGGGGAAACAGACGCTGCAGGAACTTCGTCTTCGAATCAATGCTCCGCCGGAATTAAATCTGGGCGATCGTCAAACATGGCTTTCCCGAAACGTTACCAAGGAGGATATTCTTTTCTGCCTCAATACCGCCAGTCGCTATTCCCCCTGGGCATCCGTTACCATCGCCCAGGGTTATCTGGCAATTCCAGGGGGACATCGCATTGGTTTGTGCGGGGAAGCCGTCAGCAAAGACGGTATTGTTACGACCATTCGGGAAGTTCGTTCTTTGAATATTCGGATAGCCAGAGATTTTCCTGGAATTGCACAGAACATCCATCCAAAGGGTTCTGTATTGATTCTTGGTGCCCCCGGCTGGGGAAAAACAACCCTTCTTCGGGACCTGGCCAGAACCCTTGCCAGGGACTGTACCGTTTCCGTGGTAGACGAGCGGGGAGAACTGTTCCCGGAAGGAATGGAGCATGGCAAACGGATGGACATTCTAACCGGCTGCCCAAAAGGTCTGGGCATTGATATGGTATTGCGTACCATGGGCCCGGACTGGATCGCAGTGGACGAAATCACTGCCGCATCCGATACGGATGCCATGATCAATGCAGTGGGCTGCGGCGTTTGTCTGATGGCTACGGCCCACGGTACATCCCTTCGGGATCTTACTCGTCGACCTGTTTACAGACCCTTGCTGGAATATGGCATATTTCAAACCTTCCTCATCATGGGCCCCGACAAAAGCTATCGGCTGGAAAGGAAAGAACTATGAACTACAAATGGCTTGGCGCTATGCTGATCGTTGCCGGCTGCAGCGGAACCGGTTTTTCCATTGCCTCCAATGCAAGAAAAGAAGAAAGCATGCTTCAGCAATTGATTCGTGCCATTCAGTATATGAAATCTGACCTGCAGTTTCGTTTAACACCGCTTCCGCAGCTTTGTCGTCAAACAGGAAAACAGTGTCGCGGTACTGTCCGCTTGCTTTTTGAAACCCTGGCCACGGAACTGGAGCAGCAGATGCTCCCGGAAGCATCTGATTGTATGCACGCTGCACTCAATGCTGCCCCGAATCTGCCGAGAAGCATCCGGTTGGTTTGCCTCGATTTGGGTAGGTCTTTGGGAAAACTGGATCTGGCCGGTCAGCTGCAGGAGTTGGATAATGTCCTGGCTTCCTGCCGGAGGATTCAAAAGCAATGGGATTCCAATCGGGAGCAACGGCTTCGAAGCTATCAAACTCTGGGGCTATGCGCCGGTGCAGCCCTTGCCATCCTTTTGATTTAACTATGGAAATTGATCTAATTTTTAAAATTGCCGCCATAGGCATTATCGTATCTATTTTAAACCAGGTTCTGTCCCGTTCCGGACGAGAGGAACAGGCCACCATGACCACCCTGGCAGGTCTCGTGGTGGTTTTGATGATGCTGGCACAGAAAATCGCAGATCTGTTCGACCTGGTCAAAACACTCTTTCAATTCTGATGGCACTATTTTGGAAAGCAACTGCCGGTGTGCTGATTGCGGTGATTCTGGCCCTGTTTCTGGGCCAGAATCGGAAAGACATGGCCTTGATGCTGTCTATGGCTGTGTGCTGTATGGCATGTATTCTTGCGCTTATATACTTGGAACCGGTAATGGAATTTCTCCGGGAGCTGGAATCTCTGGGCGATTTGCAAGGGGATATGCTGGGTATTCTGCTGAAAGCTGTGGGGATTGGGATGGTGGCTGAAATTGCGGCCTTGATTTGCACAGATGCCGGCCAAAGCTCTCTGGGGAAATCCATTCAACTCCTTGGAAGTATCGTTATTTTATGTCTTTCCCTGCCTATTTTACGGTCTATGCTGGAATTGGTACAAAAGATTTTGGGGGAAATATGAGAAGAATCATTTTGGGAATCCTTCTGCTTTTACTGTTGATCCAGCCTGTGTATGCTGCTCAGTTCACGGCTCCGGAGGTTCCCGAGGAAGCGGAAGGGTATATGCAGGATAATCCTGAGTCGTTCTTGGAGGGCCTCCAACATCTGCTAAAAAAGGCAATACCTTTGCTGCGGCCGGACCTTGCAGAAGCTTGTAAAAGCAGCCTGGCCGTTATGGCAGCCGGGCTTTTGGTATCGCTACTGCATTCCTTTTCGGGCACTACAAAACATACTGCTACTTTTACCGGAGCAATTGCCATTGCATCTGCACTATTGTTCCATACAAATTCTTTGATACGTCTGGGCGCCTATACGGTGGAAGAATTAAGTGAATATGGAAAACTGCTGCTTCCAGTGATGACTGCCGCAATGGCAGCCCAGGGAAGCGTCACCGCATCTGCAGCATTGTACGGAGGTACGGCGCTGTTTAGTTCGCTGCTGAGCAGCCTGATGTCCCGTTTGCTGATTCCCATGGTTTATTTATTTCTTGCAGTGTCAGCTGCCAATTCAGCGCTTGGGGAAGACTTGCTGAAAAACCTCCGGGACCTTGTCAAAACCTTTGTCAGCTGGGTATTAAAAACATTGCTTACGGTTTTTACCACATATATGGGAATTACCGGTGTCATCAGTGGAACAACGGATGCAGCCGTTTTAAAAGCCACGAAAGTATCCATTTCTACGTTTGTGCCTGTGGTTGGCGGAATTTTGTCCGATGCCTCCGAGGCTGTATTGGTAAGTGCAGCCCTGGCCAAAAACGCTGCGGGGTTATATGGAATTCTGGCAATTTTGGCATTATTTGTGGAACCATTCCTAAAAATCAGCATCCATTATTTGCTTCTGAAAGCCACAGCAGCCATCAGCGCCCTTTTTGCTCCCAAAGCCATGTCAGAGTTGATCAACGATTTTTCCAGCGCTATGGGGCTTCTGCTCGGTATGACCGGCGCAGAATGTCTGATGCAGCTGATCAGCACCGTATGCTTTATGAAAGGAGCAGCCTGATGGACTTTATTCGGGATTATCTTCTTTCTATTATCGGCGGAGCAATGATTTGCGGTGTTATCCTTCAAATCATCCCGAAAGGGCAGTATTTAATCCTGCTGAAATTGCTTTGCGGATTGTTTCTTACCATGTCATTGCTGCATCCGCTTATCCATATGAACTGGCAAACAATTACAGACGAATGGACCCTGGCAAAATTCGAGGACGGGGAATCCATTGCTGCCATGGGACAGCGTTATTCTGAAAAACTTCTGGTCGCACGCATAAAGCAGGAAGCGGAAGAATATATTTTTGACAAAGCCGCTGCTTTCGGGTTATGCATTCACGCTGATGTGGAGGTGTCACAGTCGGATATCCCGGTCCCAGTAAGTGTCCGGTTGTCCGGTGCAGCGGATGTAACGGATCGGGAACGGCTGATGCAGATCATCTTTGAGGAATTGGGAATTTCAAAGGAGAATCAATTATGGACGGAAGAGAACTCCACCGGCGGATAAAGGAGCTATTTCAAAAATACCGCTATTGTGCTGTGGTGCTTCTTGCGGGCGTATTTCTTATGCTGTTGCCTGTATCCGGAAAGGAAACGCCGGAGGAAACATTGCCAGATCATCCGGTTCCGGAAATCGTGGAAGCAGATTTTGAAACCCGGTTATCTCAAATACTCAGTCAAGTGGAGGGAGCAGGGAAGGTGCAGGTGTTTCTCAGCCTGGCAGCAGGGGAGAAAACCTTATATCAAACAGATGAAGAACAGTCATCCGAAAATCTGCGTCGGGATACTGTACTGGTCACCGGCTCTGACAGAAGTCAGTTCGGACTGGTTCAGCAGATAAACCCACCGAAATATTTGGGAGCTATCGTTCTTTGCCAAGGTGCCGATAATGCATCCGTACGATTATCCATTACCCAGGCAGTCGCCAATGCCACGGGTCTTGGCACCAATCAGATATCTGTATTGAAAATGAAATGAATGGAGGCATTTTTATGAAAGTATGGAAGAAAAACATGGTGGCCGCAGCAGTATTGGTGACTGTCTGCGCAGGGATCTACGTAAACTGGCTGTACACAGAAGATATGTCTGCTTCCACGTTGGAAGATACCCTGGATGCCGAAAAGGTAATGTCCGATGACAACTTGGTGTTGAGCGAAGATATGGCGGCCATTGCTGCGGGGGAAGAGGTACAGACCACAGCGTCGGATTACTTTGCCGCCGTCCGTCTTTCCCGCCAGCAGGCCCGGGACAATGCAGTCAATCTGCTGCAGGAAGCCATGTCCTATTCCGGCGACAGCGTGAAGGAAGTGGAATCCTCCATGGAACTGGATGAAATCGTCCAGACCGCCCTTAGTGAAGCCCAGATCGAAAGTCTGATCATCGCCAAGGGGTATGCAGACTGCGTGGCATATATGTCCCCGGAGGGGATCTCTGTAGCCGTATCGGCCCCGGAAGGGGGACTGCAGCAGGAAGATGTGGCTGTCATCGCCGATATCGTCATGGCCCAGTCTGAATATGACCTGGCAGATATTCGCGTTGTAGAGGTACAATAAACTGCGCCCCGGGAGCCTTGGCTTCCGGGGTATATGCGTGAAAAAACAAGTATCCCTTGCAGAAAAAGGTTGTATTTTTCTGGATTTGTGGTATGATAAACAAAAGTATGTCATGCTGACAGGTATGACGATCAATTAGGAGGTTACCTTATGTCTGAATATAAGCAGTACATCACCCAGATCCAGGAAAATGGCAACGTGATGATTTCTGAGAATGTTGTTGCTGCCATTGTTGGTTATTCCCTTGCTGAGGTTGAGGGCATCGGCTCTCTGGGCACCAAGCCCGGCATTACTGCCCAGGATTTTGATATCAAGAAGCACTGGAACAAGAGCCTGAAGGTTCTGATTGCAGAAGATAACACCGTTTCCATTGATTGCACGCTGATGGTCAAGTATGGTTTCAGCGTTGTGGACATCGCCGCTGCTGCTCAGCAGGCAATCACGGACAACGTGGAGTCCACCACCGGTGTCAAGGTCGGCAATATCAACATCAACGTCTGCGGCATTGTCCGGTAAGGGGTCATTATGAAGAGAGGCGACGCCAGAGAACTGGCTGTACATTTGATTTATGGCCGGATTTTTACCGGCGAAGAACCCCAGCAGGTTGTTTCTCTCCGGCTGGAGAAGGAATACTACGAAAAGTTGGCCCAGGAGAACGAGGTTTACACCGAATTCCCCAACCGCGCTCAGCTGCGTTACATCGATACCGTTGTGGATGGTGTTGCCAACCGGGAAGAGGAACTGAATGAACAGATTCAGAAGTTCTCCATTGGATGGGACATCAGCCGCATTTCTCGTCTGACCCGCTGCATCATGCAGCTTGCCATCTTTGAGACTCTGTATCTGGAAGATGTGCCCGTGGGCGTGGCCGTTTCCGAAGCTGTCCGCCTTGCCAAGAAGTATGACGGCGACGATACCGGTTCCTTTGTCAATGGCATCCTGGGCAGCTTTGCCCGGAGCCTCAATGCCCCCAAAGCCGAGGAAGCCCAATGAGCGTCATCGGCATTGATACCAGCAATTACACCACCTCCATCGCTTTTTTCGATGGTATCGGCGGTGAGAATTGCTCCCGGCTCCTGCCTGTAAAACAGGGCGAGCTTGGTCTGCGTCAGTCGGACGCAGTATTTGCCCATATCAAAAGCCTGCCGGAGCTTTCCGGCAGGCTGTTTTCCCATGTAGAGAAGGGAAGTATCACCGCAGTTGGCGTTTCTACTCGCCCCCGGGCTGTGGAGGGAAGCTATATGCCTTGCTTCATGGTGGGCTATTCACATGCGAAAATGCTTTCCGATGCTCTGGGTGTACCTATGGTGGAGGTTTCCCACCAGCAGGGCCACGTGGCCGCATCCCTTTGGAGTGCAGATCATCTGGAACTGATGGATGAGCCTCACCTGGCTTGGCATCTGTCCGGCGGTACCACAGAATTGCTGCTGGTGGAACCCGATGGAAAAAACGTAAAATGCACCAAAATCGGCGGCACTACGGACATTTCTGCCGGTCAACTCATTGACCGGACCGGCCAGCTGCTGGAACTGCCGTTCCCCTCCGGAAAGCATCTGGATGCCATCAGCATAGAAGCTTCCCTGAAGGAAACCTTCAAAGTCAAGTGCAGCAATATGGAATTCTCCCTGTCCGGTGTACAAAATAAGGTGCAGCAGTTCCATGCCGCCCATGGAGAGCCTGCAGAAACCGCCGCTTATGCGCTGCGCTGTGTCGCCAAGGCGGTGTACCTCGCCACAGAGCAGGCACTAAAAGCCTATCCCGGCCGACCTGTGGTGTTTTCCGGCGGAGTGGCATCCAATTCTATGCTCCGGGAAGTCATCGCCCCTTTGAATCCCATTTTTTCACAACCTCAGTTTTCTACCGACAACGCCATGGGCGTAGCCGTTCTGACACACCGGATTACGGAGAAATGATATGGCACAGAATGTTCTGTCAATTACCCAGCTAAATGAATATATCCGGGGTAAAATGGATGCGGATGCATTGCTGAATCAAGTCGCCGTCCGTGGCGAAATCAGCAACTATAAGCTGTATCCCTCCGGTCACCATTATTTTACCTTAAAGGACGAAAGTGCCGCCTTAAAATGCGTCATGTTTAAAGGCAACGCCATGCGTCTTCGGTTTCGTCCAGAAAACGGCATGAAGGTTATTGCCATGGGTAAGGTCAGCGTCTATCCCAGAGATGGCGCTTTTCAGCTGTATTGTACCGCCATGGCCATGGATGGTGTCGGCGACCTGTATGCCGCCTTTGA
This sequence comes from Faecousia sp., assembly GCA_045533345.1. Lineage (GTDB taxonomy): Bacteria > Bacillota > Clostridia > Oscillospirales > Oscillospiraceae > Faecousia. The sequence goes on from JAZSHO010000067.1 coordinate 27,638, forward strand.
GCAGCTGAAAAAGAAGCTGGCCGCCCAGGGATTGTTTGACCCAGCCCACAAAAAGCCTTTGCCCGCATATCCCGGTACCATCGGTATCATCACCAGTTCCGCAGGTGCCGCAGTCCATGATATGCTGCGCATTCTACGTAAGCGATATCCACTGACCCAAGTCAGGCTCCTGCCTGTCCGGGTCCAGGGCGCAGAGGCCCCCAGTGAGATCGCCGCAGCCATCCGCTATGCCAACTACTATCGTCTGGCAGACGCTTTGATCGTAGGCCGGGGCGGCGGCAGCATCGAAGACTTATGGGCTTTCAACGATGAGCAGGTAGCTTATGCCATCTACGAATCGGAAATCCCCGTTATTTCCGCTGTTGGCCATGAGCCGGATGTGACCATCTCCGACTTTGTAGCCGACCTTCGGGCCGCAACCCCGTCCAACGCAGCGGAGTTAGTGGTTCCCGACCAGATGGCCTTGCAGCAGAATCTGGATGCCATGTCTGCATCCATGGCCGCTGCCTTGTCTAGGCAGCTAAAGGCTGCCCAGCAGCACTTAAACATCCTGTCCCAGAGCCCCGCCTTGCGCAGCCCCACAGGCTACATCGAGCAGCGGGAAAAGGGCTTGGAAATGCTGAAAAACCGCATGATTTCTGCCCAAAATCAAAATATTCAACGGAATAACGCCCGCTATATCGCCGCCGTGTCCAAGCTGGATGCCATGAGCCCCCTGAAGGTTCTGACCCGTGGCTATTCCATGGCCCGGAATGAAAGGGGAGAGGTCCTCCGCAGCATCCATCAAGCGGAACTGGGGGAGCGTATTGACCTGCATCTGTCCGACGGCACCTTGTCCGCAACGGTAATGGAAAAGAAGGAGGAAGCCAAATGAATCAGCCCAACAAAAGTTTTGAAGAATCCATGGCCCGTCTGGAGCAGATTGTCCGGGCAATGGAGCGGGGCGATGTAGCCCTGGAGGAAAGCCTCAAGCTGTTCCAGGAGGGCACCGAATTGGTTCGCAGCTGCCAGAAGCTACTGGATGAAGCCCAGCTGCAGGTAAAAATGATTATGACTGCCTCCGATGGCAGCCCTGTGGAGGAGGACTTCCGGGATGAACTTTGAGGATCGCAGCCGGGAATACCGGGAGTATATCGAAAGGTACATGGGCAATTTCTATGCCCAGAGCAAAAGTGAGCCCCAGAAGCCCCTTTTTGAAGCCATGGAGTACAGCCTTCTTGCAGGCGGCAAGCGGCTTCGTCCCATTTTCGCCATGGAATTTTGCCGCATGTGCGGCGCTGACTGGAAAAAGGCGGCACCCTTTGCCGCTGCGGTGGAAATGATCCACACCTACAGTCTGATCCACGACGATCTGCCTGCCATGGACAATGACGATTTCCGTCGCGGCAGACCCACCAACCATAAGGTCTATGGCGAAACTATGGCCATCCTGGCAGGCGACGCTCTGCTGACCGATGCCTTTACCGTTGCTTCCATGGCAGAAGTAAAGGATCTGCAATCCCTGCGGGATGCCATCGGCGTTCTTTCTGAATGCGCAGGTTCCCTGGGTATGGTAGGCGGCCAGGTTCTGGACATTATGAGTGAGCAGCGGGAACTAAACGAGCAGGAAGTACTGGATATCCAGTCCCGGAAAACCGGCTGTCTGATCCGTGCTGCCTGTGCCCTCGGTGCCATTGCCGGCGGAGCTTCCGATGAGCAGTTCGATGCTGCCTGTCAGTTTGCTGCGGCTCTGGGCTTGGCTTTCCAGATCCGGGATGATATGCTGGATGTCATCGGCACCCAGGAAGAAATGGGCAAGGGCGTCGGCACCGACGAAACAAAAAACACCTTCGTCCGCCTTTACGGCCTGGAAAAGTGCGAGGAGCTGGTACAGAAATACACCAACTATGCTCTGGAAGCTCTCAATGTGTTCTCCGATACCGAATACATAACCGCCCTTGCTAAGAGCTTGACCGACAGAAGAGTATAAAATTTGTCCCTGGCCAACCGGCCAGGGACATTTGCATTATTTAATATCCTCGTCTGTAAACCGGTCACCGCATTCTGGACAGAACTTGGGAGGATTCTTGGGGTCCTCGGGCTCCCAGCCACATTTGTCGCAGCGGTACAGGGGAGCGGCAGCGGGCTTCTTTGCGCCACATTCTGCGCAGAATTTACCCTTGTTAACAGTGCCGCAGGAGCAGGTCCAGCCTGCTGTAGGCTTGGGGCTGCCGCATTCGGCGCAGAACTTGCCGGTATTCACCGTACCGCAGCTGCACTTCCATCCATCAGCCGCCTGGGGAGCGCTCTGGGCTGCCTGCTGCTGACCCATCTGGAACAGGGAGTTGGCGTTCAAGCCGCCCGCATTCTGGGCCATATTCATGCCCATGAAGCCCATCATAGCACCGTTTGCATTACCCGCTGCGGTCTTCATGGCTTCCGCCTGGGCCTGGACCATGTGGGCACCGGCCATGCCTGGATTGCGGAATACCGCAGACTTCTGCAGTTCCTTGATGGTTGCCTCATCCTCGGCAGATGCGGTAATGGAGTTCACACCCACAGAAACCACGCTGATACCCCGCAGGCCGCTCCACTTACCGGACAGGGCGCTGTTCATGGCCTCGGCCAGTTCCAGAGTATGTCCGGGCAGTGCAGAGTAACGGATGCCCAGCTGGGAAATCTTCGCGAAAGCAGGCTGCAGTGCAGTGAGGAACTCGGCTTTCAGCTGGCTGTCCAGCTGATCACGGGTGTAGTCCCGGGTCACGTTGCCGCAGACATTCTTGTAGAACAGCATGGGGTCGCTGATCTTGTAGGAATATTCGCCGTTGCAGCGAACAGAAACATCCATGTCCAGGCCAATGTTGGTATCCACAACACGGAAAGGAACCGGGGCAGGGGTGCCGTACTTGTTTCCGGTGATTTCCTTCATATTGAAGAAATAAACCCGCTGATCCTTGGCCGCTTCACCACCGAAGGTAAAGCGCTTTTTCATAGCGTTCCAGGTTTCGCTCAGCCCGTCAAAGAGGTCACCGCCGAAAATGGTAGGCTCCGTGGAGGCATTCCAGGTGTATTCACCGGCCTCAGCAGCAAATTCCGCGATCTTGCCCTGCTCCACGATCATCATGCACTGGCCTTCGTTGACGGCGATGACGGAACCGTTGGTGATAATATTGTCGCTGCCTTTTGTGTTGCTTCCCCGACGCTCAGTGCGCTTGCTTCCCTTGGAAACCAGGACGTTGGCACTCATACTGTCACAGTAAAAATACTCCTTCCACTGGTCCGCCAGGACGCCACCTGCGCTGCCCAGTGCTGCTTTGATAAGACCCATAGTATTTCCTCCTTATGTAAATTCAGAATCGACCGCCGCGGCCGCCATGGCTTCTGCCGCTGGAACCGCGATGCACACTGGTTCCACCGCCGCTGCTGTTGTTTTGCTCTCGTTTGACTTTGGATATGCTGCTGTACAGGAAAATATCCTGTCGGTTTTTCAGGTCAAAGCTGCCCTGTTTCAGATAATCTCCCGCAGAATGCTGTCTGCGTTTGGTATTCATGGTGGAAATCATGATCATAATCACAATTACACCAGCCAAAACGCCAACCAAAAGGGAGATCAGCCAATTCACTTCGGGCATCATCACATCCAGATCCGAAGCGCCATTGGAATCATCGTCCAGATACAGTGTGGTAAATCCGAAGAAAAGCTGAAAAGCGTCGTAGTAATTTCCGTCAGACAAATCGTAGGAAATATTGTTGATGATATCATCCAGTTCGCTGTCATTCAATCGATTGATGGCATCACCACAGGTGGAAATGTACAATTCCCGCTCTGTCATGGAAACTACCAGAATCAAACCGCTGTAATCTGTACCAACGCCATATCCGTTGTAATCATAGTAATCATCGGCATAGGCGGAAATGGATTTGCCACCCAGATTATCAACCGTAAGAATCACCGCATCCAGACTGTAATCGATACCAAACTGAATCGCATCTTCCTCCAGCAGCTGTTCCTCTTCCGGTGTCAGCAGATCTGCATTGTCCACAATTCTGGGTAGGTGCGAAGTAGCCGACACCGGCAGGGAAATGCCCAGAACCAGAATCATACACAGCAGACAGGAAAGAATTCTTCTTTTCATATCGGAACCCCCTTACCCAAAAACCAGCTGAAGCAGGCTGGTAATCAGCGTGACCCCGGCAAAAATACCGGAAAACCACAGGGCAGTCCGCTTGGGGCAGACGGGAAGAGAACCGGTCATCTTTCCTGTCTGTCCATTCATGGCAAAGGTATACATTTTTCCCCGGTATTTGGTGTTCAGCATCCAAACAGGCATCAGCACATAGCTGGCTTTGCCGTGCTGCACGTTCAGATTCTTCGCCGTGGGGATCACAGTGTCATAGCCCATAAAGGAATTTTGCAGCAATTCCTCCATGGCCGTGTCAACACGTTCCCGGATCCGGGGCTCTCCTTTTTCCGAAGGAACATCATACTTGTCTGCCAAATAACCGGAAAGGTACGCCGTATCAAAATCCGTCAGATCTCCATAATCAAAGGGTTCAATGGACTCCATAAAGGTATCGTCCATTTTGGTAGATCCGTCCATAGGAATCTGCGAAAAATCTGCTTTGGCCCGTCGCCTCAGCATAAAATGTTCGGTTTTGGTATAGTGGTAATGGGCGTCAGACCAGCTGTGGGTCCGTGTCGCCTTGTAACTGCCGCTATAATCACCGGAGCAATCGTAAAGCCAGAAGGGTACATACATGCCGCAAATTTTTTCCAGCTGTTGTTCCTGTGTAAAGAATTTGGGAAGAAGAGGTTTTCCCTTACATAGCTTCAAAAACGCATTTTTTGCGTCTTCTTTCGTTGTTCGGAAGGGGAGAACCGCATCGGGCTTGAGCATATCAGATATCCGTCCGGGCATAATGGTTGAATTGCCGCAGTAGGGACAGAAGGTGGCAGCGGTTGAGTTATCCGTTAGAATTTCACCGCCGCAGGATGGGCACTCAAAACCGGTGATTTCTTCCTGCTCCGCTTCAGACCAGACCCTAGGTTCCTGTGTTTCCCAGTTAAATTCCTGGGGTGCAGCCTGCTGCTCATTAAAGGCCTTGACCGCGTCCAAATCAAAGGTATTATCGCAGTATTCACATGTCAGCTGCTGGGCATCACCGTCGAAGGATAGCGCTGCATCACAGCATGGACATTTATACGCGATCACATTTGTAGAATTGCTCACATTTCTCCCTCCTTTCATAATTAATTTATAACATGAAAAACGCTCTAAATCAATGCAAGTTTTTGATCTGCAGCGATTTTCCGTTGCAATGTTATTTTTTCCGTGGTAGAATATATGCAATCTTTTTAGTAAGGGTGATATTATGAAGAAAATGCTGAATCCCTTTGATTGCGCCGGTCAGATCTGCGAAGCCATGAAAAAGGGCATCCTGCTGACCACCAAAGCAGGGGAGAAGGTCAATACCATGACCATCGGCTGGGGCCACATCGGCATTGAATGGGGCAAGCCCATTTTCGTGGCCTATGTCCGGGAAACCCGCCACACAAAGCAGATGCTGGAAGCCAACGGCGAATTTACCGTCAATGTTCCCAACGGCAGTTTTGACAGCAAGATTCTTGGCTTCTGCGGCAGCAAATCCGGCCGGGATGTGGACAAAGTAGCCGAACTGGGTCTGACGTTGGATGAACCGGTATCCATTTCCGTCCCCGGTATCAAGGAACTGCCTTTGACCCTGGAATGCAAAGTCATATATAAGCAAAAGCAGGATTTAAGTGCCATCCCCGAGGAACTGATTCGCCGCTACTATCCCGCAGACGAAACCGGCCTCCAGGATTACCACTACGCCTACTACGGCGAAATCCTCAACGCTTATCTCATCACAGAATAAAGGAGCGGTACCAATGAAGAAATTCGGCTGGGCCTATATCGGCTGCGGCGGTATCGCCAATATCACTGCCTCGGAACTGGTGAAAACAGAAGACAACGAAATTGTGGCCGCCTGGAACCGGACCCCGGAAAAAGCGGAAGCCTTCGTCAAGAAGTTCGGCGGCACCGCCTACAAAACCATCGAGGAAGCCATCAATGCCCCCGGTGTGGACGGTGTCTACATTGCCGTCACCGCCAACCTCCACGCAGAGTTCACCAAGCTGTGCGTTAAGCACCACAAGCCGGTTCTCTGTGAAAAACCCTTTGCCGTAAATGCCGAACAGGCGCAGGATGTTTTTGCTTATGCCGACCGAGAGGGTGTTTACGTATCCGAAGCCATGTGGACCTGGCACAACGCCACCGCCCGGAAAGTAAAGGAATGGGTTCACAGTGGTGCCTTGGGTCAAATCCGGCAGGTAAACTGCGACTATTCTTTCCCCATGATCCGGCTGCCCATCCAGAAGCCCCGTCACACCTCTCCGGAAATGATCGGCGGCGCCCTGCTGGATATCGGTGTCTACTGCATTCGCTATTGCTATGAGCTGTTCGGTATCCCGAAGGAAATCATCTGCAACGGCCGTGTGGTAAACGGAATCGACCTGGGTGAACATATCACGCTTCGCTACGATGGCTTTGACTGCAACCTGCGCATCTCCCGGGACGAGTGTGACGGCGAAAAGCTGGAGATCATCGGCACCAACGGCAAAATCAAGCTGCCCATTTTCCACGCCGCCAAAAAGGCCATTTTGAAGGCAGATAAAAAGGAATTGTTCCGTGACAAGAGATTACTCTTCGGCACGCAATTTTCTGCCGTTGCCGCGGAAATTCGCTCCGGTGCCAAGGAAGGCATTGCTATCCCGCCCCAGAGCACCATCGACTGTATGAACATCATGGACATCTGCAGACAGCAGATGGGCCTTGTTTACCCTTGTGAAAAAGAATAAAGGAGAAGAAAAAATGAAAAAGAACCTGGTTCGTATCCTGGCTTTCGTGCTGGCAGGCATCATGCTGCTGTCCCTGATCACCGTGGCCTTCGCTTAAAATACGCAAAAATCCCACACCCTTCGGTGTGGGATTTCTTTCTATTTCAGATGTTTTTTCAGCGTAATAAAGTAGCTGGGAATTAGAATCACATCTGCTCCGGCCCAGGCCAGTACCTCAGCCAGAAAAATGCCCTGTTCCCCCATAACCATGGGCAGCAGCAACACGCCGCCGGTACGCATCACGAATTCAGCAATGCCTGAAACCATGGGCAGAACCGTATTACCCATACCCTGTACAGCACTTCTGGTCACATGTAGGATGTACAAAATCGGCAGGCAAACACTCATATAGCTCAGATAAATATAGCCCACCCGGGTTGCCTGGATTACTTCCTCGGGAGTTCCGGAAATGAAGGCACCCACGATACTTTCGCCGAAAATCAGCATCACAGTGGCAATTAGCAGGGAAGTGCCAATAGCCACCGTAATGGCGCAGGTCATACCCTTGCGAATCCGGTCGATTTTCCTGGCACCCAGATTCTGTCCCACATAGGTAATCATGGCATAGCCATAGGAAGTCGCCGCAATTTCCAGAACGCCGTAAAGCTTGTTGGAAGCTGTAAATCCGCCAATAAAGGCTACGCCATAACCATTGACCACCGCAGTAATAATCATGCCGCCGATGGCGATGATGGCATTCTGCATAGCCATGGGAGAACCCAAAGACAGGAGCCGCCCCGCCATGGAAGCAGACAAGGTAAAGTGTTTCCGTTCCAGATGCATAAACGCAATCTGCTGAATTTTGGTCAAGCAGAAAATACTGGAAATAAGTTGAGCAATCAGCGTTGCCGCCGCAGCGCCGGCAATGCCCCAATGGAACACCAGAACAAACAGTAGATCAAGGCCAATATTGGTCAGTGCCGCCACAATCATGGCATTTAGTGGCGTTCTACCGTCTCCTAGGGAGCGAAGTATGCTGGCCAGGAAGTTGTATGCCATAACGATTGGAATTCCCAGGAACATGATTCGCAGATACAGCAGGGCACCAGCCATAATTTCCGCCGGAGTCTGCAGCAGCGTAAGCAGGGGCTTTGCCAGCAGCTGTCCCAAAATCAGCAGCACCAAAGCGCTGAAAGCAGAAAGAACTGTGGAATTGCCCACCACATTTCGGAGGCTTTCAAAATGCTTTGCACCGAATTCCCGGGCCATCAGAATACCAAAGCCCTGGGTAATGCCCTGCATCATACCCAGCAGCATCCAATACAGCCAATCCGTGGCCCCCAGCGCTGCCAGAGCATCCACGCCCAGGGCCTTACCCACCACCATGGTATCCACCACAGTATAAAGCTGCTGAAAAATATTGCCCACCATCAGCGGCAGGGCAAAGGAAACGATCAATGACAGGGGAGCCCCCACCGTCATATCTTTTACTTTCGTATTCATCGGAAACCTCATCCGTTCAATCTTTTTTTCTATAATATCATGAAAACCCTGAATTTACAATCCTGCGGATTGGATATTGCGAAATGAACCCGCCTTTGCTATGATAAGCAAAAAGGGGAGGAGTAGTATGCATATCATCTGTTTTGGCGATTCCAATACCTTAGGCTTTGATCCCAGATCATTTCTTGGCACCCGTTATGCGCCCCAATATCGCTGGGTGGACATTTTGTCAGAGGAAACCGGCTGGAGGGTTCGGAACAACGGCATGAACGGTCGGGAAATTACTGCCCGTGAAGTTGTATTTCCAAAATCTATGGACCTTCTGATCATTATGCTGGGAACCAATGACCTTCTGCAAGGTGCCTCCCCGGAAGAAACAGCCCGACGGATGGAACATTTCCTCAGCACCTTATCCATTGAAAAGCATCGTATTCTCCTCATCGCACCGCCTCCCATGATGCGTGGAGAATGGGTAACGGAAAACACCCTTGTGGAGCACTCCATTCAGCTTTCCCATCATTATGGTCTGCTGGCAAATAAGCTGGGTATCCATTTTGCCGATGCGGGGCAGTGGAACATTGCCATCGCCTATGACGGAGTCCACTTTACGGAAGAAGGAAACATAGCCTTTGCTCAAAACCTGCTGGAATATATTAAAAATCACCTCTGTTAACCAGAGGTGATTTTCCGTTTCTTATCCTTTATCGGCCCGCATGGCGGCCATTTCCTTTTCAATGGGATGGAAGAATACAATCACAAACATCACGCAGGCAATGAGCATCGGCACCCAACCCAGCAGCGCATTGATAGTGTTGATGGCAGACTCCGGCTGAACCTTAAGCTCCGCATTGAATCCCGCCGCAGCCAAAGCACCGGTCATCAGTAAGTTCGCTCCAGCTTTGCTGAGCTTGCTGGCAAGATTATCGCAGGTGCAGACCAGGCTGTCGATTCTGCGGTGATTCTTCCATTCAATCAAGTCCGCAATGTTGTTCCGATTGGTGTTGAACAGGACAAAGGACAGCGTCATGGCATAAGCAACGGTCAGCGCATTTACCAGAATGGCACCCATGGAAAAAGGATTGATCACAAACCAGATCTTGCCGATCACATACACAACCGCCGTGCTGATCATGGTCTTCCGTCTGCCCAGCTTCTTGTCAATAGGAATGGACAGCACCGAGAACACAACGGAAATCACCAGATACAGCGCCATAATAATGGTGGCCGCAGAGGAAGAACCGATCACATAAGTCGCATAATAGTTGATAGTGCTCATAATCAGCAGGTTCAGCATACCGTAGCACAGAATGTATAGGGTATTCATCACCCAGCTGCGGCAGCCCAGCAGCATCTTAAAAGCCGTGAAAATGTTGATTTTGCTCTTGTCTTCGCTTTCCTGCTTCACCCGTTCTTTGGTAGTGAAATAGTGACAGAAGCAGCCCAGGATACAAACGCAGCCCATAACAATGGCTGCCCGGAAAAAGGCGGTCTTACCGGGGTCGCCGGGAATGATATTGCCGCCGGCATCCAAACCGCCGAAGAGATTCAGCAGGGGATACATGGCCACCGCGCCAATGGCGCTGCCAACGCAGCCGCCCAGGTTTCTGGCCACATTGATGGCACGACGGTCCGCATCCCGATTGGTAGCAAGGCTTCCCATGGAGTTGTAGGGAATGGCGGCAAAGGTATTGAACAGCTCAAACAGGAAATAAATGGCCATGGCAATGGCCAGTTTGACCCCATATGCCACATCAAAGCAGGTGAACATCAGCACTACCGTTACCGCCCAGGGGAACGCACACCACAGGGCCAGAGGGCGGCACTTCTCACCGTTCTTGAAGGTATGATTCACCGCCCAGAAGCCCACCAGCGGGTCATTGATGGCATCCCAGACGATACCGATTGCCGTAATAATACCGGCGTGAGCGATTTGAATCCTCATAACGTTGGTCAAAAAGAACAGATAAAACAGATCCTTGAAATTGAATACCACATTGCTGGCAGTGGAGAACGTGGCAAAACCCAGCTTTTCCAGCATACCGATCTTCGGTATTTCCGTTCTGACAGGTTTCGACATAATCATACCCTCTCTTTTTCTAGTTTTTTCCATTATACCACAGCATTTTTCCATGAGCAACCATATTCAGGAAAAGATATTTGACGGGTACGGCAAAGAATGCTATACTCATAAAAAAGAAACAGGAGGTAATTATATGCCGATTCTGCTCACCATTTTAGGTCTGATCATTGCGCTCATTGCCGCACTTCTAATCAACACAGCTATCAAAACATCCAAAGCCAGAAAGCTGGTTGGTTCCCACCCCGAATTCACCCAGGAGGAACTGGAAAACTATGGCCGCAGCCTCCAGGAAATGATCCGCTGCAAAACCGTTTCCGTCAAGGATTCCTATGACGATACGGAATTTGCCAAGCTCCGCGCTGTGGTGGAAGCGCGGTTCCCGCTGCTCCACCAAAAAGCCCAGCGGCAGATATTCTCCCAGGACTGCTGGATGTACAAAATCCCCGGCAAGGACGAAAGCCGCAACATTCTTCTCATGTCCCACCATGACGTGGTAGCCGCTGACGAAGAATGGAAGTACGAACCCTTCTCCGGCACTATCGAAAACGGTGTCATCTATGGCCGCGGTGCCGCGGATACCAAGGGCTCCCTCTGTGCCATTTTATGCGCCGCTGAGGAAATGCTGGCTGAGGGCTTCCAGCCGGAAGTGAATTTTTACATTATTTCCTCTCACAATGAGGAATTGGGCGGCGACGGCATTACCTCCGCCCGGGAATACTTCCAGAAGGAAGGCATCCGCTTCGAGGTCATTCTGGACGAGGGCGGCGCCATCGTGGATCCTCCCCTTGGCAACATGAACTGTGAGAAATGTTCCATGGTGGCTGTTCACGAAAAGGGTCGCTGCAAGGTCACCTGCACCGCCACCTGGGCCAGCAACCACGTGAGCCTCACCGGCTTCAAGAACAATCCTGTTGATCGGATGGCAGCCTTTATCCACGAGATTTCCACCGGCAAGGTCTTCATCCGCAGCCTTTCCGCCCCTGTCAAGGAAATGTTCGCCCGTCTGGCACCTTACTGCGGCTTCCCCATGAATGTACTGTTCAGCAATCTGTGGCTGTTCAGCGGCATTATCTGCAAGGTTCTGCCCGGTATCAACGCCACCGCCGGCGGCATGGTCGGCACCACCTGCGCCTTCCAGACCATCGAAGGCGGCACCAATGCCAAGTACTGTACCTCCACAGCCATGCTGCGCAACATCAGCGAAGAGGATCTGAAGAAAGATCTGGACGCTTTCCGTGCCGTGGCAAAAAAATATGGGGTTGAGGTAGAAATCACCCACCAGGAGTACTATGCTCCTGTGAATATGGAAAGCCCCGCCTACGCTTACACCATGAACTGCTTGAAAGATGTATTTCCTCGCTATCCCGCCGCGCCCTACATCCTGCCCGCCGGTACCGATGCCTGGAAGCTGACTCCTGTCTGTGACTGCGTCCTGCGGTTTGCTCCCACCCGTATGGATTCCAAACAGTTGGCCTCCATCCACGCCGTCAACGAAAACATTGACGTTGCCGCTGTGGCCGAAGCCGCCGCTTTCTACAAGTACTTCGTAAAGAACTACAAATAATGCAGATGTCCCACCGGAAAACCGGTGGGACATTTTTTTACATGTCAAAGGTAGGGTTCATAAAGTACACATTCTTCTGATTCAACTTCTCCCGCAGCAGCTGAACCGCTTCACCGAACCGCTGGAAGTGAACAACTTCCCGTTCCCGGAGGAACTTGATCACATTGTTCACATCCGGATCGTCAGAAAGCCGCAGAATATTGTCATAGGTAACTCTTGCCTTCTGCTCCGCTGCCAGATCCTCCACCAGATCAGCCATAGGATCACCTTTCACCTGCATCATGCCTGTATTGTAAACACCCCCTGCCGCAGGGGCAGGGAATACGCCTGCAGTGTGATCCACAAAGTAGGGTGCAAAAGCCGAATCCTGAATCTGGGAATCCTTCAGATTTCTTGTCAGCTGATGCACAATGGCCCCCACCATTTCCAAATGGCCAAGTTCTTCCGTACCGATATCCGTCAGCAGACCCTTCAGTTCCCCGAATGGTACAAATGCTTGTTTCTGCATCGAAGCCAAAGGTCAGAAGAAATCAATCCCTCATGTGGCGCAAGAACCAGAATTTTTCCTGAGCGATCTTTTTCTGAATAGAGATAGCATCCGTTCCATCCAATAAAATCCTCCGGAGGATTGTAAACAGAAACCCCTTTGTCACAAAAATAACGATAAATCCAGTGGTCCGCTTTTACGTAGATGGGATTTCTCAGCATCCTGCCGATATTTTCCCGAATCCATTTCCCATTTTCCTTTCTTGGATGTGCAATGCCTTCCTGCTCTAATTTTTTGACCAAATCTCCCAATGAGGTGAGGGGAGCGGCATATTCCCGGTACAAAAATCGTATGATCTCTGCTTCGTGTGCCTGAACAACATATCGGGATGTTTTCTTCCCGTCCAACATGTACGGCTCCAGACGATATCCAAAAGGAACTCTCCCACCCATGTAAAATCCTTTCCTGCAGCGGGCATGATAGGCATCGCAAACCCGTTGCTGGATTGTTTCCCGCTCCAGCTGGGCAAAGACAACGCAGATATTCAGCATTGCCCGTCCCATGGGTGTGGAAGTATCAAATTTTTCCGTGCAGGAAACAAATTCCACCCCATATTCCTGCAATTGGGCCATTAAATTGGAAAAATCCAGGATTGAGCGGCTGCATCTGTCCAGTTTATAGCAGATAACCCGCTTGATTTCTCCTCTTTGGATTGCCTCCAGCATCCTTTGAAATCCCGGACGATCCGTATTCTTTCCGCTATATCCCTTGTCAAAAAACTCCCGGCAGGGGGCACCTCTGGCCTCATACCGGCAAAATTCCAGCTGACTCTCAATGGAAATACTGTCCGCTTTATCAATGGACTGTCGGGCGTAAATAGCATCCAGTTTCTCCATGAACCTTATCCTTTCAAAAAGCTGCCGGTAATTGGTTACCGGCAGCTTGGATGAATGATTCATTTTATGTTCGTATTATCGGGTAGATTCCCGGATAATCAGCTCTGTACTGAGTAGAATGTGCCGGGGCGGCAGCTGGGGATTGGAAATCTTTTCTACCAGAATAGAACAGGCCTGCTGTCCCATCTGAAAACAGGGCTGGGCGATGGTAGTAATGGTAGGATGGGTCATCCTGGATGCTTCCACGTTGTCCACACCGATGACAGATAAGTCTTCAGGGACCCGTATACCCAAATTTTTTGCTGCATTAATGGCTGCTGCTGCAAAAACGTCAGAGCAAGCAAACACCGCATCGGGAACCGGATCCGCTGTTAGCGTCTGCAAAATAGCAGAATAGGCAAGGGTATAGTCAATGGCGGGAATGGTCACATACCAGTCCGGATTATATTCCAACCCTGCAGAAGAAAGGGCCTGCAAAAATCCCTCCCGACGATGCCGGGCATATTTGTATTTAAGACTGCAGTTTATCATTCCGATTTTTCTGCAGCCTACGGAAGCCAGGTAATTCACAGCACGGAAGCCTGCTGCTGCGTCATCAATGCTGACATAGGAGCAGGGGAAATCCTCCGGATATTCACAGCACATAACAATGGGGCAGTGCTGCTCTACCAAAGAAAGCAGCTCCGTCGGCGGGGTAGAGGAGAGCCACAGAACGCCGCTGAAGTTCTCTTTTTTAACCATGCTTCCCAGATAACCCGGGTTGGAATAGTTATCCTTTGTGGGCATAACAAATACTTCGCAATGATTGTTGTGGGCTGTTTGCTGGATTCCATCAATAATATTGGCATAGAAGGGGTTCACAAAATCCGGCACCAACACCAAAATCCGTTGATAAATCTGTCCGGGATAACGGAAAGAGGAGTCCTGATCCAAATCCCGAATGGCCTGAATCACTTTCTGTCGGGTAGAAGGGGAGACCCGGCCGGAATCGTTTAAGATTCGGGACACCGTTGCAATGGATACGCCGGCTTTATCTGCAATTTCAACCAATGTGGATTTAGGCTTCATAAACATACCCCCATTCATTTTACATATTATTGTAAAAATGTAAAAATGTAAAGAAAATTGTAAAAAAGAAATATTAATTTGTAAAATTAGTTCAAAAAAATCAGGTTACAAAGAGGCGATATGCACAATATGAATTTGATATAGTTATTGGATTTGTAGAAAGTATGCATAACTTGGTAAAAAACATTGACATTGCCCCGCGCAAAATGTAAAATGATGTAAAGCAAATCCCATTTGCTTTACGAAATTTTTCGGAGGTGCTCTAATGAAAAAGGTATTAAGCATTGCCCTGGTTCTGGTTATGGTTCTGGCACTGTTCGCAGGTTGCGGCGGTTCCGGCGAGAAGGCTCCTGCAGCCGCCGGTAAGACCATTTACATCCTGGGCCCCACTCCCGATCACGGCTGGACTGCACAGGCTGGTGCCTACGCAGAAAAGAAGGCTGGCGAAATCACCGCTGCCGGTCAGTACAAGGGCGTTTACATGCCCGCTTCCACCGGTGAAGAGCAGGTTGACCAGGTTCAGACCATCATCGCCAATGGCGATGCTGTCGGTGTTGTCTTCTTCGCATTGGAAGACTCCGCTAAGGCTGGCCAGGAAGCTCTGATTGCTGAAAAGATTCCCTTCATCTCCTTCGACCGTATCATTGAAGGTCCCGACAAGTACGCTATCCTGAACGCTTCCGGTGATAACTGGCAGTGCGGCGCAGGTATCGCTTACTGGCTGCAGCAGAAGGGCATGGTTCCCGGCGACACCATGATCACTCTGATCGGCGACAACGGTACCGTTTGCTCCCGTCGTCAGGAAGGCTTCGAGCAGTTCCTGAAGGGCGAACTGGAGTACTATGATGATCACACCAAGCAGTCCTACAAGACCGCTCAGGTTTGGTCCCAGGAAGAAATCGATGCTCTGTGCGCTGACTATAAGGTAGTCTGCAACTGGAGCGCTGACGGTGCATATGACTACCTGGAGCAGAAGATGGCTGACATCGTTGCTGCCGCAAAGGCCAACACCGGCAAGCTGTACATCTTCTCCCAGGACGACGAAATGACCTTCGGCGTTCTGAACCTGCTGGAAGGCAACGCTCTGGACGCAGTCACCAAGGCTAATCTGGAAGCTATGCAGGTTTACATCTCCGCCATCGGCGGCATGCAGGAACTGTATGATGTCATGAGTGGCACCGCTGCTCAGGCTCCCATCGCTGCACAGTACTTCGACGACATGATGTCCGTCTACTTCTCCCCCAAGATGATGACCAACGTTATCGGCTACATGGAAGACTACCTGGCCGGCAACTGGGAGTACGAAGTCGGCGCTGGCAAGTACGAAGTTGTTTGGATCGTGGACAAGAACAACGTATCTGAATATGAAGGCTTCACTGGCCATGCTGAATAAGTAATTATAAGTTCGGATGCAAGGCCTGGCCTTGCATCCGAATTTTTTTCGCTGATACATTCGGCAAAACAGTTGAGATTAGGAGAAATGCGTATGAACACGATTTTGAATATGCAGGGCATATCCAAGTCCTTCGGCGGTGTCCACGCTCTGGTGGATGTCCATCTGGACGTGGAGAGGGGAGAGATCCACGCTCTGCTGGGTGAGAACGGCGCCGGTAAATCCACGCTGATGAATATTCTCACCGGTGTTGTGCCCATGGATAAGGGCCATATCGAATTTGACGGAAACGTCTATGACCAGCCCACCATCCGCCAGATGGAGGATGCAGGCATCGCCTTTGTGCACCAGGAACTCAGCGTCATCAATGACCTGACCGTGTACGAAAATATTTTCCTGAACCGGGAAATCCGGAATAAATGGCACGTTCTTGAAAAGAAGCAAATGATCACGCAGACCCGGGACCTGTTCTCCCGGCTGGGTGTTGATATGGATCCCATGGCAATGGTATCCGATTTAAAGACCAGTGAAAAGCAGCTGCTGGAAATCTGCCGCGCCCTCCACGCCAATGCGAAGCTGCTGATTCTGGACGAGCCCACCACGGCTCTGAGCAACGAAGAGATCAGCCATCTCTTCGAGATTCTGAAGAATATGAAGGCCAACGGCACTTCTTTCATCTTCATTTCCCACAAAATGCCCGAGATCTTTGAGATTGCCGATCGATATACCGTCTTCCGTAACGGTCAGTTCGTCTCCTCCGGTTATATCAAGGATACGGATTCCAAGAGCCTCACCTCTGACATGATTGGCCAGGAATATGCCGACAAGGACGTCTACGAACCTCGCGCTCTGGGCGATGTGGTTGTGAAGCTGAATAACCTTTCCGGTCATGGTTTCCGCAACATCAGTCTGGAGATTCGCAAGGGTGAAATCGTCGCCTTCACCGGTCTGGCCGGCTCCGGCGCCAGTGAGGTTCTGCAGACCATGTTCGGTGTCCTAGCTATTGAAGAGGGTACCGTCGAAATTCACGGCAAAGCCATTTCCGGCAGCATCAGCCACTTTATGCATAACAAGACAGCTATGCTGCCCTCCAACCGTAAGGAAAACTCTGTCATCCCCGACATGACCATTCTGGAAAACTGCCAGATCGCGGAGCATACCCTTTCCTTCAAAAAGCAGGTGATCAGCGAAAAGCAGGAACTGGGCAAATTTGAAAGATTGAAGCAGCTGCTCCGGATCAAATCCGACAGCCCCCATGATCCCATCAATTCCCTGAGCGGCGGCAACCAGCAGAAGGTTTTCCTTGCCCGTTGGCTGAATACCAATGCGGATATTCTTATTTTCGACAATCCCACCCAGGGTGTGGACGTGGGTGCAAAAGCAGAAATCTACCAACTGATCCTGCAGTTCGCCCAGGAAGGCAAGACCGTTATCATCAATACCCTGGAAATTCCCGAGATCAAAAAGGTTTCTGACCGCTGTGTAGTCCTTTATGACGGTACCGTTGCCAAGATTTTCTCCCACGACGAGATCAACGAACAGGACGTTATGATGTACTCCACCAATGCAGTGGCAGCAGCCGGAAAGAGTGAGGTTTAACATGGCAGACAAAAGCAAGAAGTTAGGTGCACCCCTGACCAAGACACTGGCCGGCTACTGGAGCAAGTACAGCTATGTGTTCGTCTTTATTATCATTCTGATCGTTTACGCATTCACCATCAATGCCAACGGCAACCGGTTCAATCCCGGCCACATCTCCGGCATTCTGTCCAGCCAGAACACCGTCATCGTTGGTACTATGGCCATCGGTATGGCAATGGTCATCATCACCGGCCAGATTGACCTGTCCCTGGGTTCTTCTCTGGTCATGTGCACCGGCATTACCATCATGGCCTATAACGCCACCGGCGGTAATGTGCTGGTTATGATCCTGGCCGCACTGGCCTCCGGCCTTATCTGTGGTCTGATCAATGGTGTTCTCGTGGGCTACGCCAAGATGCCCGCCTTTATTGTCACTCTGGGTACCATGCTGATCTACCGCAGCTTGACCCTGTCTGTGGTTCGTGAGATCGATCCTGCGCTGACCGGTTCTTCCTCCAGCCAGTTTGCTCTGATCAGCGATATGCCCAGCTACGAATTCCTGAGAATGCAGTTCGGTACCGGTAGCCTCCGTCTGGGCAGCATTCAGATTCCATACATTTCCTTCCTGTTTGTCGCGCTGACCCTGTTCTTCATCTTCATGATGTCCAACACCAAGTACGGCAAGAGCATCTACGCCGTTGGCAGCAACGAAAAGACCGCCCGCCTCACCGGTATCAATGTGGAAGGCGTTAAGGTTTCCGTATTTGCCGTTACGGGCCTTCTGGTTGGCGTGGCCAGCTTCATCCAGGCTTGTAAGATTGGCAACGTGACCCCCGCTTCCTCCGGTACTTCCTATGAAATGTACGCCATTGCTGCTGTCGTTCTCGGCGGTGTCAACATGGCCGGTGGCCGTGGTAAGATCCTGGGCGTTTTCTTCGGCGCTCTGTCTTACACCACCATCAACTTCATCATCGTTTCCATCCCCGCGCTGAGCCCCGATATCCAGAACACCTTCCAGGGCCTGGTTCTGATCGCCGTTATCTTCATTCAGACCGCCGGTCCCGTTATCAAGGAAAAGTTCAAGAGCATGCGCAAGCGCGCAAAAGCCGCCAATTAATCGTTAGGAGGAATGACTATGAGCATCAAAGTAGGTATCATCGGCTGCGGTAAGATCGCCCAGGTCCGTCACATTCCCGAATATGCAGCCAATCCCCATGCCGAAGTGTACGGTTTTTATGATATCAACCTGGCCCGGGCAGAAGAACTGGCCAAGAAGTACGGCGGTAAGGCATTCGCCTCCTACGAAGAACTGCTGGCTGATCCCGAAATCGAAGCTGTCAGCGTCTGTGCTGCCAACCATGCCCATGCTGAAATTTCCATCGCCGCTCTGAAGGCAGGCAAGCACGTTCTGTGCGAAAAGCCCATGGCCATCTCCCTGGAGGAGTGTGAGGCCATGGTAGCCGCCGCAAAAGAATCCGGCAAGTATCTGATGATCGGTCAGAATCAGCGCCTGGCTAAGGCCCACTCCAAGGCCAAGGAACTGATTGAGCAGGGTGCCATCGGTAAGGTTCTGACCTTCCGGACCATCTTTGGTCACGGCGGTCCCGAAACCTGGTCCATCGATCCCGGCAGCAACGTCTGGTTCTTTGACAAGACCAAGGCCGCTATGGGTGCCATGGCTGACCTGGGCATCCATAAGACCGACATGATTCAGTACGTTCTGGGCACCAAAATCGTCAAGACCCAGGCCGTCCTGACCACTCTGGATAAGCGGGATGCTACCGGCAATCTCATCGGCGTGGATGACAACGCCATCTGCATCTACCAGATGGAAAACGGCATCATTGGCACCATGACCGCCAGCTGGACCTACTATGCCGCGGAAGACAACACCACAGTTATCTACGGCACTAAGGGTGAACTGCGTCTGTACGACGATCCCAAGTACTCCGTCCAGCAGATCAACGCTGACGGTACCCGGATCGATTACCAGATCGACCAGATCCAGACCAACGACAACCAGACCGCTTCCGGTATCATCGATCTGTTCGTGGAATCTCTGGTAGAGAAGAAAGAGCCCGAAATCTCCGGTGCAAACGTCCTGCACGCCATGAAGGCTGTGTTTGCCAGCATCGAGTCCTCTGCCAAGGGCTGTGCTATCGAAGTCAAATAAGGAGGAAATACTATGAAACTTGGTCTCGTTTCTGCCATCCTGGATGGTTGGACCTTTGAAGAAATGGTCGATACCGTGTCCGAAATGGGCTTCTCTTGCGTAGAAGTCGCCTGCTGGCCCCAGGGCAAGGCAGAGCGCCGCTATGCCGGTGTCAGCCATATCGACGTCGCCCGTGTCACCGAGGATGAAGCCTATGCTGCCTACGTTCTGGACTACTGCAAGGGCAAGAACGTTGAAATTTCCTCTCTGGCATTCTATCCCAACACCATGGACGGCGACCTGGAAAAGCGCGCCCACAATATTGACCATTTGAAGAAGGTCATTGCCGCTTCCGCCAAGCTGGGTGTCAATATGGTCACCACCTTCATTGGCCGCGACCAGAACAAGTCCGTGGAAGAAAACATTGAACTGTTTAAGGCAATCTGGCCCGATATTATTGACTACGCCGCAGAGCGGAAGGTCAAAATTGGCATTGAAAACTGTCCCATGCTCTTCGGCCGTGACCAGTGGCCCGGCGGTCAGAATCTGATGACCACCCCCGCCATCTGGCGCAAGCTGTTTGCCATCATCGACTCTCCTTATTTTGGCCTCAACTACGATCCCAGCCACTTCATCTGGCAGCAGATCGACTATGTCAAGCCCCTGTACGAGTTCAAGGACAAACTGTTCCACGTTCACTTTAAGGATATCAAGATGTATCCCGACAAGCTGAACGACTACGGCATCATGGCCTATCCTCTGGATTACATGTCTCCCAAGCTTCCCGGCTACGGCGATGTAAACTGGGGCAAGTACGTTTCTGCTCTGACGGACATTGGCTTTGACGGCTACGCCTGCATCGAAGTAGAGGACAAGGCATTTGAGAGCTGCCGCGAAAAAATCCTGGACAGCATCAAGATTTCCAAGCGGTACATGGATCAGTTCGTTATTTGATTATTTCTCCACTTTTTCGTAAAAAGCAACCAATAGTTGACATCAATTCCACAATTATTATCCAATTTGCTTTCCAAAGAAAAGCCACGAAATCGGTCTGATTTCGTGGCTTTTTCCCATTGTATCCTTCGCTTCATCGAAGGGCATGGAATATCGCTGAGACAAGTACCGAAGAGAGGCGCCCAGCTCTCCGTCCGGCCCACCATATTGGGAAATGATAATGGACGCAAGCTTTGGATTGGGGGTATCGATTTTTACCGGGTATTGCAGCTTCTTATCATACAAAAACATACTCAGACCTCCTTATTTTTGGCGTATTCCCAGGGCCAGGGGTCATCCAACCAGTCATAGGTGTCAGCCTCAGACACCATTCCGTGATTCATTTGGCCATGGCGTCTGATGTGTTCCTCTTTGCACTTGGCATACATTCTTTGATACTCCCGATAAAGTTCCAATGCTTCCTTATCGTCCCTATGCGTATCCAGATATAATGCCAGCTCCTGAATGGCAAATCCAAGAGCCTGCAAGTCCGACAGGGAAGTTACGGGCAGTTCTTTCTTGTTCACCATCCCCATAAACGGCAAATCCAGCCCAGGGAACAGGGTACCTCTGATTAACCCCTTTCTTGCTTCATATTTCGGTGGGTTCTCCAGCTGGAACGGAACATAAGGATTGGCCAGCGGCGCCATCTGGGGCAGTCTGCCTTCCATTCCATCTGCGGGATGTTTCTTTTTATCCAAAGGACATTCCTCCTTATAGTTTGTTTGGAACGGTCGCTCCGTGTCATACTATGCAGTTTTCTGCCCAATGGTTCATCCCAAACTGCGCAATGCATACCATTTACGGAGGTGTTGGAAATGAAAAAACGGTATTTGTTGATTATTAGCTACTGCATAATTATTGCCATGTTTTTTGTGGGGATCTTAAGCGGAAGCCGCGCAGTGACCGTCATGGTGGAAAAAGCCCCCTTCCAGCGCCACCATACCATCGTCATCGATGCGGGTCATGGCGGTTTGGATGGGGGCGCAACTTCATGTACCGGCAAGCTGGAAAGCGTTTTGAACCTGGAAATCGCCCTACGGCTTCGGGATCTGTTCCATTTATTGGGTTATGACACAAAAATGATCCGCACCGATGACATTTCCATTTATAGGAAAGGGGAGACAATCGCACAAAAAAAGGTATCAGACCTGCAGGAGCGGGTACGAATTGTCAATGAAACGGAAAATGTCCTGCTGCTTAGTATCCATCAAAACAATTTTACCGACAGCCGGTACAGCGGCGCACAGGTCTTTTTTGGCAAAGAAGAGGGGAGTGAGGATTTGGCGAAAAGACTCCAGAGCACTTTGGTGTCCACCTTAAATCCTTTCAGTAAACGCCAATGCAAAAAAGCCGACGGTATCTACTTAATGGATCGCATTACCGGTCCGGGCGTTTTGATCGAATGTGGTTTTCTGTCAAATCCGGAGGAAGAGGCAAAGCTGAATACACCGGAATATCAGAAAAAACTCTGCTGTGTCATCGTTTCAACGGTCACCACATTCCTTTCGAACACTTGACCGAATACGAATTGACTGATATAATAGAGAAAAACAAGGAATCGAGGCCAATACATGGATATTTCTTTTTCAGACATGATGCGGATGCAGCAAGCCCTTCAGGCACTCCACGCCGGAGAATGGTCTCCTATGGAACCGGAATACGGTAAGGAAAGCATTCTGTATATGGTGGAAGAGATTGGAGAAGTTATCGCCATTCAGAAGAAACGAGGCAGCGATATTATGGAGAATTCCGATGTTCGCCACGCTTTTCTTGAGGAAATGGCCGATGTTTTGATGTACTACACAGATACCCTTTTGCGCTACCGTGTCACCCCGGAGGAAATATCCGAAGCCTATATTCGCAAGCACAATCACAATATGGGCCGTAATTATACCAAGGAATATGAGGAGCTGTATTAAAATGGCTAAGACAAAAACCGTCTTTTTCTGCACCAACTGCGGCAACGAGACCCCAAAGTGGATGGGACGCTGTCCCGGCTGCGGTGCCTACAATACCATGGAAGAGCATATCGAAAAGCCTGTTGCCGCCGGTAAAGCCAAATCCGCGCCTGTGGGACAAAGCCGCAAGCCCCAGCGGATCCGTGAGGTCACCAGCGACGGTGAGATCCGTTTTTCCACCGGAATGGGGGAGTTGGACCGCGTTCTTGGCGGCGGCGCTGTAGCAGGTTCCCTGGTTCTTGTGGGCGGTGCCCCCGGTATTGGCAAATCCACTTTGCTTCTGCAGATCTGCAGTTGTCTTTGTGCCGGCCGCCGAGTACTTTATGTTTCCGGCGAAGAAAGTGAGCGGCAGCTGAAGCTCCGGGCAGAGCGCCTGGGTGTTTCTCCCGATGAGCTGTTCATTCTGTCCGAAACCCGGCTTTCGGATGTGGTGGAAGCTACAGAGGAAACGAAGCCGGACATTCTGATCGTGGACTCCATACAGACCCTTTATAACGAGGAGAACGATTCTTCTCCCGGCAGCGTTTCCCAGGTAAAGGACTGCACCATGACCATGATGCAGCTGAGCAAATCCCAGGGAATTACCGTATTTGTGGTGGGTCATATCAATAAGGATGGCAACATCGCCGGCCCCAAGGTGCTGGAGCATATGGTAGACTGTGTTCTCTATTTTGAAGGCGATCCCAACACTTCTTACCGTTTGCTACGGGCCGCAAAAAACCGTTTCGGCTCCACCAATGAGATTGGTGTTTTTGAAATGATGGATGTTGGCCTGGTGGAAGTACCCAACCCCAGCCAGATGCTCCTGGAGGGCCGACCCGAGGGTGCCAGCGGCACCTGCGTAGCCTGTGTCATGGAAGGTACTCGTCCGGTATTGGCGGAAGTTCAGGCCCTGGTGACCAAAACCACCTTCAATGTACCCCGTCGCGCTTCTGACGGCTTTGACTTTAACCGCGCCGTTCTGCTGATGGCCGTTACAGAAAAACGCGCCGGAATGAAGCTGAATGTCTTCGACGCTTATATTAACGTCATCGGTGGTCTTCGGCTGGACGAGCCCGGTGCCGACCTGCCCGTAGTTCTGGCCGTTGCTTCTTCTTACAGGGAGCAAGCCATTGCTGATGACCTGGTTGCCATTGGTGAAGTGGGCCTTACCGGTGAGATTCGTACCGTTTCCCATATGAATCAGCGTCTGGGCGAAGTGGCCAGATTAGGTTTCAAAAAATGTATTATTCCACGGGGCGGCAGCGAAAAATTAGAAATTCCTCACGGATTGGAAGTCTACCGTGTCCGCAACATCCGGGAAGCCATTGAAATGGCACTGTAAATGATTATGGATATTACCAAGTTTTCGACCCAATATCGGGTAAAACCCTTATTGCCTGAAGATGCACAATGCGTCTACGAAGCACTCCGTGAAAATACAATTTTCTATCATTTTCATCCTCCTGCGGTGACAATCGAGAGCATACTGGAAGACATGGAGGCCCTTCCGCCCAAGAAAACCTATGAGGAGAAGCATTATATCGGCTTTTATCATAGCTCGAATTTGGTTGCTGTTATGGATATGATCGAACACTATCCGCACAACAGAACTGCGTTGATCGGATTTTTTGCCATGAATCCTGCCTTCCAGGGAAGAGGAATCGGAACGGAAATCATTTCCGAATGTGTTCTGTGCTGGAAGCAGTTGGGCTATCAAACTGTACGGCTGGGAATTGATGAAGGAAATCCCCAGAGTAAGGCATTCTGGCTAAAAAACGGATTTCAATTTACCGGGGAGGTAATCCCCAACGAATATTCATCCTATTACATTATGGAAAAAACAATCCAATAGGAGAAAGATATGGAACCTACCCATCTTGTATCCGTGGCCGCCCTGGTCACCAATGAAGAAGGAAAGATCCTGCTGGTCAAGAGTCCCTGGCGCGGCTGGGAATATCCCGGCGGCCTCGTCGAGCCAGGTGAAACCTTCCAGGATGCCCTCCGCCGGGAAATCCGGGAAGAAGCCGGCGTGGAAGTGGAGATCACTGGCTTTGTGGGCATTTGCAAAAATCTGGAGCGCAATATCGTCAATATTGATTTTACCTGCCGTTATGTATCCGGCGAATTGACCACCAGCGAAGAAAGTACGGAAGTCATCTGGGCAACCCCGGAAGAAGCCATGGCTATGATCACCTTTCCGCTGACCAAAACCCGGCTTTCTCAGATGCTTTCAGGAAGCACCGATGCCCGTCTTTTCTGCTTCCGCCGGGAAAAAGGCTTTGAGATTGCTGAAGACAGCACATTTTCGCTGGGCAAATAATAAAAAACATTGCCACGCTGGAGTGCACCGGCGTGGCAATTCCATTTTCAAACCAACGGTTGATGATTCTAAAATACGGAGCCATTGTTTTTCCCGGGAAATTCCGCTATGATAGCAATAACGGGCCCGAACGATACGAGGAGGAAGCAACAATGGAAATTGGCAAACAAATCAAGCAGCTGCGGCTTCGCCGGGGTATTACCCAGGAGGCCATGGCCCAGCATTTGGGAATCACTGCCCAGGCGGTCAGCAAGTGGGAGCGGGGAGCGGCGACCCCCGATATCGCCATGCTGCCGGAATTATCCGCTTATTTTGGCGTTACCATCGATGATCTGTTTTCTCTGTCAGACGAAACCCGGATAGAGCGAATCCAGAATATGATCTGGGATGTGCGTTATTTTGATCCTGCTCAGGTAGAAGCGGAGCAGAGCTTTCTGCTGGAAAAAGGAAAACAGGAACCGGAAAATGACAAAGTTTATGAACTTTTGGCGGAGTTGGAACTTCATCAAGCAAACGAGCATCGTGCCCTGGCTGAGAAATATGCGAAAGAGGCTCTTCGCCGAAATCCGGAAAGCAAAGCTTCTCATGCAGACCTTGTGGAAGCTATGGGAGGACGGTTCAGTGACTGGTATGTCAATAATCACTTTAAGCTGATCCAGTACTATCAAACTTTTGTCGAGGAAAATCCCCAAGTGGGAAGAGCCTATCTGTGGCTTATTGATCATTTGCTGGATGCAGGCCGTGTCGAGGAAGCTGAAAAATACTGCCGTCGCTATGCCGGGGTGGCGTCTTCTTTCCGTCCCATCTGGTGTCAGGGGAATATCCATTTGCATCGGGGCGAATATCAAAAAGCAGAAGCATGTAGGCTGGAAATGATAACCAAATTCCCCGATGATTGGATGGTGTTTTTCACCATGGGAGATATCAAGGCACGTTGCGGGGAATATGAGCTGGCAAAAGAGTATTATCGGAAGGGACTGGCACTTCAGAGTCCGCCAAGATTCTGTGACCCCTATGAAAGCATTGCACAAATCTGCGAGCTCCAGGGAAACATCCGGGAAGCTATCGAAGTACTTAGGGAAGAATTGGATGTTCAGAAAAACGAATGGCATGTAACCACCGGAGAAACCACCGATGTGGTCAGAAGAAATATCGCACGGCTGGAGAAGCAACAGACATCGGCAAACTAAAAAGAGAAGAGGGGAGGACGATTTATGTCCTCCCCTCAATTGTATAAAGTTATGCAACCAGCAGGCCAAAAACAACACCGAAAACGAAACAAATTGCACCCAAAACGATGTATTCAACCGGATTTCGGATATACTTAGTACGGGTCACTTTTTTCACGACTTCTCGATCCACATATTGAACCTCAACGACAGGTTTCTCAATTTCTACGATCTTTTCGACAACCTGAACTACGGGTTTTTCAATAATCTTTTCCACGGTTTCTGTAGATTTCAGCACAATCGGCGGTCTTCTAGCAAAATTCCGTCGACCGGTAGATAAGTATTCTATGTCAGTATCCAAAACCTCGGCCAATTTGATCATCTTCAAAGAGTCCGGAGCGGATTGATCATTTTCCCATTTGCTGACAGCCTGTCTTGACACAGACAGAGCCTCTGCCAGCTGTCCCTGGGACATGTTTTGCATTTTTCTCAATTCTGTAATCCGTCCGCCAATTGACATACATTTCACCTCTAATACCTGTCAACTATCAGTTGCTTTTTATATTATACCTAATTTATTCCGAAAAATCAAGTTTGGAAAGGGGATTGGCTTCCGCTGCCAATTTCAACTCCGTGTTTTCGATATGGGTGTAGATCTGTGTTGTATTCAGGTTTTCGTGGCCCAAAACTTCCTGCACGGTCTTCACATCAACACCACCGGACAGCATCATTGTCGCAGCCGTATGCCGTAATTTATGGGCCGAAAACTGGGTAGAATCCAATCCAGCCTGCAAAAGAGCCTTTTTTACAAGTCGGTGAACTGCTTCAACACTGATTCGGTTTCCATTTCTGGAACCAAAAAGCGCCCTGTTATCCGTTAAAACAAGCTGATTTCGAACTTCCAGATAAGAATCGATGGCTTTTCTGCAGGAAGTGCCAAAATAAACGAACCGTTCCTTGTTTCCTTTGCCTACTACTCGAATCCTATCCTCATAAACATCCGTCAAATTGAGGCCAACCAGTTCACTGCGACGGATTCCGCAGTTCAAAAACAGCATTAGAATTGCATAATCACGGGTCTGATTTTGTCCAGAAACTGCTTGTAAAAGTGCAGCAGATTCCTGTAAAGTAAGGTATTTTGGCAAGCTTTTTCGCAATTTCGGATATTCCAGGTCTGCCACAGGATTTTCGTCCAATTGTTTGGTACGTACAGTCAGATACTTATAAAATGACTTGATCGCAGAAAGCTTTCTGGCACGAGCGGCATTTCCGATCCCTACATCCTGCGAATGCGTTTCCGGAAACTTCACACGGTCATTTGCAAGATAAGATAAAAAATCAAATATGTCCGATACAGTGATTGATCTAATAAATGCTAAGTTAACATGTTTGATTGAGATTGTTTCCAGATCTGTATCGTAAGGCATTTCGCTTTTTATCAGTATCATAAAACGCAGAAACATACGAAGATTCAGATGGTATTCCTTAATAGTTTTAGGCGACTGGCCCTTTATCGTTTCGTGATAAGTCAGGAATTC
>JAZSHO010000104.1:0-32853 GCA_045533345.1 Faecousia sp.
CTTTTATGAGGTCGGGCAGGTACGCCTGCCCGACCTTTTTCAACCATTTTTCTTACATTTTTGGTTTTTTCTGGAGAGAATGGCCATTTGTCCAGAGAAAACCAATAGGAACATTGAAAGGAGTACTACTATGATCAAAGGTTTTAAAATGAAATTGTATCCCGGCCAGGAGGCTGAGTACGAGCGTCGTCACAATTTGCTGTGGCCCGAAATGAAGGACATGATCCATGAGCATGGCGGCAAGAATTACACCATTTTCCTGGATCGAGAAACTCTGACCCTGTTTGGCTACATCGAGCTGGACGACCCCGAACTGTGGGCAAAGAGCGCAGACACCGCTATCAATCGCAAGTGGTGGGACTTCATGGCTGATATCATGGAGACAAATCCCGACAACAGCCCCGTGGCCATCGACCTACAGAACGTATTCCACCTGGACTAATTGGAGGGTATTATTGTGGAAAGAAAACAGAATTTGAAGCCCCGCATCGGCCTGTATTCCATGGGTCTGAAGCATTACTGGGGCCAGTTTGCCGGTCTGGAACAGCGCATGAAGCACTATGGTGCCTTCATCGCCGAAAAGCTGGAAGCAATGGGTGCCGAAGTTGTTCGTTACGATCTGGTTGACTGCGAGCAGGCCGGTAAGGCTGCCGGTGAATTCTTCCAGGCTCACAATGTGGATCTAATCTTCGCCCATTCCGCTACCTATGTTACCAGCGCATCTATCCTGCCTGTCCATCAGATCTGCAATGCTCCCGTTGTGGTTCTGAACCTGCAGCCCACTACCCGCATCAACTACGCAAAGACCACCACCGGTGAATGGCTGGCCCACTGCGGCGCTTGCCCCGTTCCCGAAATCGTCAATGCTCTGCACCGTGCAGGCATCAAGTGCGAAGTTATCAACGGCCTGCTGGGCCTGTCTGAGACTCCCGAGATCTCTCTGACCGACGAAGTCACCGCCGACCGTCCCGAGGCAAAGCGGGCATGGGTTCAGATTGAAGAGTGGGTCAAGGCTGCTATGGTCAAGCGCAATCTGCGTAACGCCCGCTTCGGCTTCCTGGGCAACACTTATGGTGGCATGCTGGATATGTACAGCGACTTCACCATGTTCCAGGGCGCTACCGGCGCACACCTGCAGGTTCTGGAAATGTGTGATCTGGACCGTCATCTGCAGAGCGTTACCGAAGAAGAAATCGCAGCCAAGCGTGCAGAGATCGCCGACTTCTTCCGTATCAGCGAGGACGATGCTGCGGATCCTCTGGCCCAGAAGCCTACCGAGATTCAGCTGAACTGGTCCGCCAAGGTGGCCGTGGCCCAGGAAAAGATGGTCAAGGAATTCGACCTGGATGCACTGACCTACTATTATCATGGCGCTCCCGGCAACCATTACGAGGATGTCCAGGGTGGCTTCATCGTTGGTCACTCCCTGCTGACTGCTGTTGGCGTTCCCTGCTCCGGTGAGGGCGATCTGAAGACCTGCCTGGCCATGAAGATCTGTGACCTGCTGGGCATCGGCGGCAGCTTCTGCGAGATCGTTGTTACCGACTACGAGGATGGCACCATCCTGCTGGGCCACGACGGTCCCTTCCACCTGGCCATTGCCAAGGAGAAGCCTGTTCTGCGCGGCATGGGCCTGTACCATGGCAAGCAAGGCACCGGTGTTTCTGTGGAAGCCAAGGTCCGTACCGGCCCCATCACCAATCTGAACTGCACCCAGACCGTGGACGGCAAGCTGAAGTTCATCATTACCGAGGCCGAGTCCAC
Source organism: Faecousia sp. (assembly GCA_045533345.1). Lineage (GTDB taxonomy): Bacteria > Bacillota > Clostridia > Oscillospirales > Oscillospiraceae > Faecousia. The sequence continues at coordinate 1,765 of JAZSHO010000104.1, forward strand.
CGACGGTACCATCATGACCATCGGCAATACCCAGACCCCCGTCAAGTTCAACAAGTCTCCCGACGAGTACTTCGACGAGTGGTTCGCAGAGCTGCCCACCCACCACTTTGCCATGAGTGTTGGCCACAATGCTTCTCAGCTGATTAAGGTCTGCAAGCTGCTGAACGTTCCTTATGTGGAACTGAACCGCTAATCTAAGATTCATTATAAAACCTCCGGGGATCCTTGGATCCCCGGAGGTTTTGCGTTTTATTTGTTTTTTTACTTGGCTTCTGTGACACATCGCACCAGGATATATTCCGATGAATATGCGCTTCGAACGAACAGCGTCAGCGGATATCCCCCGGCAGACAGTTTTTCATATTCAGCGGATTTGCTGCGTTCAATCCGCTCAACGGTGAAAGTAAACACCGTACCCACCATGTCGGTAAACGCAACGTGGTCACCGGGCTCCATTTGGTCGAAAAAATCGAACTGCTCCGGCAGATCATTGCCGCCAACGATCATAGTTCCATCGTAAACACTGCCGCAAAATCTGACAGGACCGGAAAATAAATGAAATTGGTACCATTCATTGGCTAGGGGCATTTTGAACCCATAGGCGGGAATATTCAATAATCCCACATAATCCTTCTGCTCAATTTGCAGCACAGGCATAATGGGATCCGTGTAATCACCGGGAAAGCCGGGAGTGGATTCCGGAAGGAATGCTTCGATTTGATGGGTGATCTTCTGGGCTTGCTGAGTGACATTTTTAATGATAACCCGGGAAATCAGCAGCGTACCAAGACTGCAGGCAATCAGCAGCAATCCCAGAACCTCAAATACATTTATCCGTTTTTTCATTGGATGCGCCTCTTTCTCCAAATGCCCAGAATCAGCATCAGAAAACCGGAGAGGCACATGGCCATTATGTATTGGAACAGGGGAAATGAATCGCCGGTTTGGGGCAGGGAATCCCCGGTGGTTTTGATGCTGTTAATGATACTGAACGCATTTCCGGTGGTGTTGACGGTGACCGTATAGCGGTCAGGGACGCTTTTTTCCGAAACGGTCCATCGACTGGCATCCTCTGTGGTGTTCCAGCGATAACTCCAGTTGTTGGAGGCATCCAGAACGACTGTCTCGTAAAGTACGGAATCCTTGTAAATGTCCACAGTGACAGATTTGGGCCGGCTGCTCGTATTACCGGCATCTTCCCAAAGCTTTTTCACAGTATATTCGGTTTTGGGAACAAACGCACCGGCTTTGGGATGAACTTCCATGTCATACACCAAACCGACACCTTCTACCGGGGTGGGCAGGTATACAAAAAAGTCCTCAAAGGTATAGATACCGGTATTCGTTTCCGCTGTATTGCCCAGGACCAGGTAAAGACCAGTGGGAAGCTTTGTAAACTCCGCCGTTCCCTGCGCATCGGAAACGGAAGTGAAATCCGGCTGGAACTGACTGTCGACAATGTGAGACAGGAATGTGGAGGCCAAATCCTTCCATTCCCGTTGGGAACTGACACTGTGGATATCTCCATAGAATCCGGAGAAGGGGGCAATCAGATCAAATCGGCCGTTGGAATAAACTTCCGCCACCCGATAGATTCGGGTTTCCACATCGGGGAAACAATATTCCTCTTTCACATAGTGAACCTTGAGGCTGCATTCGACAGATGCTTCCGACGGTGTTGCTGCGGTGACAGACAGGGGGAGCACCAACAGCGCCAGAAGGATCAGAAAAGGCAGAAGGTGTTTTCTCATAGCAAATCCTCTCCAAGAGACTCTTTCTTCACAGGGGCAAACATAACATAAATCATAAGAACCGTCAGAATCGGCAGCGCCACAATGGGCATAACAACCAGCGTGTCGATGCGGTATGCTTCATTGGGAATATAGAGATTGCGCTTCTGGGTGGCATCGATCTGATGTCCCCGAACCAGCAGCCGCTGGGTGTTGATACCGTAGGGGGTACAGGTCAGAAGCGTGCAGTAATCTTTTCCATCCACAACCTCAATCAGACTGGTATCATGAGGCTCCACGATACGGATCTGATCCACTTCGTAGGTGATGGTGCGGTCAAGGATGGTGAAAAAGAAGGTATCGCCGATTTCCATTCTGTCCAGATGGGTAAACAGCACCGCGGTGGGCAGTCCCCGGTGGGCAGAAACGACGCTGTGGGTGCTTTCACCGCCAACCGGCAGGCTGGTGCCTTGAAAATGACCTGCGGCAATGCTGAGAACAGCATCGGAAGTGCCGTGGTAGACGGGAAGCTCCTGGCTGATCTTCGGGACAGTCACATAGCCCATCATGCCGGTACCGCTGACATTCAATGCTTCCCAGTATTCCGCTTCCAGAGTGCCATGCTCCTGAAAGGGAATTTCCAGGGCACGGAGGGACCGGTTATAAGCATCAGCAGCCTCGAAAATGGCGCTGTAATCCTCCGGCTTGTAGCTGGCAAGCATCGTTTCATAGTCAACAATGGCCTCACTCTGGGTCTTGGAGTTCCAGTAACTGCTGATGGCGGGATATAACAGCACGGACAGGCCTATGAAAAAAGAAAGTAAAAGAATAATCGTAGATTTTCTGCTCTGCATAGGTCTCTCCCTAATGTTATGAATCGGCATCCGGCGGGGGCGGGTACCCCCGCCGGATTACAAGAATCAAATTGCTTTGTTATTCGAAGAATTATTCTTCGATCATGGACAGTCTCTTCTTGGTGACCAGCAGAACGCCGGTAGCCATCATGACCACAACACCGAAGGTAATGAACATCATGGTGCCCATAGCACCGGTCTCAGGCAGCATGGAGCCGGTCTTGTTGACCACGTGGACACCGGAACCGGTGGAGTAGATGCCGCCAGTGAAGATGGAATCCAAATTGCCGTCTGCAATGGTGAACTCCTTCCGGGCAGTGAGCTTGTTATAACCGTCAGGTGCAGCAGTTTCCTCCAGATAGTAGATACCGTTATCAAAGCCAACCACAGTAACGATGCCGTCTTTAACCACAATCTCTACACCGAATTCATCGGCTCTTGCACGACGGTACTTGGGATTTCCGTTTTCATCCAAAACGGGAGTGACATCGTCTGCCTCCATTAAAGGAACAATATGGATTTCATTTCCACCGGTGGAAGCATCATAGACGCGGAATTTCGCACCGTCAATCAGCTTGTTGGAGGAGTCGGTCTTGACAATATCAATGGCGTAAGTAAACGTATGCGTCTTGTCGTGGGCTGTGCTTTTGCTTTCTGCGAAGGTCAGCCAGGTTTCGTTGGGGTTACCGGAACCGGCAATTACGGCATTACGGTTCAGCATGGCATTATAATAAACAATGATTCTTTCGTTGGCTTTTAATTGGGCAACAAGCGCTTCATCAAAAACGATTTCGAAATCACAGTCTGCATCAATGCCGGATGTTTGTACGGTGTAATTCGTGTTTGCAACCAGGGTGGTTTCAATGCCCAGGCTGTCAATGTGCTTGATTTCCGTGACACCTCTGCCTTTGGTCAGATCTTGTTCAAAGGTCAAGCCAGGTCCCATTGCGTCATGGAGCTTGTAATTCTCTGCGCCGGCTGCAACATGAATAATGGTCATGTAGTTCACAATCTGGCCGATGTCAGCGGTGTTTACATCACCCCACAGGCCGCTGAGGTCTTCCTGAACCTGCTTGTCAATGGTGGGAACACCATTCTTTGCGTTAATAACAGCATGCCTGTCGGTGGTAGTAAGACCGCACAGAGCGCCGGCAGAGGAGTCCAGCAGGTACCAACCCAGAGGAAGATTAGAGAACTTACCCACTGTATCGGTGATGACGAATTCACCGGCATTATTGGAGGACTTCACAGGAGCAATGCTGTTAGCCTTGGCGTAAGCCAGAGCCTTCTTTGCAAATGCAGCTACAACGGCATCTTCTTCGCTTGCTTTCCAGGATACGTATCCGTCCTCACCGATGGTTACATAATTTTTGGCCTCAGCGGTCGCAAAGAAGCCAGTCCAATCGCTGTTGACCGTGTAGGAATAAGCACCGGAATCTTTGTTGAAGCTTTCCAGATCCAGCAGGCGATAGACATTGTAATCCGTTCCGGCAGAAACGCCGTTCACGGTAATAGTGCCGTCATCAGTCGCGGCGAAGGAAGTCAATGCCAGAGAGAATACCAGCATCAATGCGATGACCAGAGAAATGATTCTTTTCATGATATATGTTCCTTTCTCAAAAAATACTTTTTAATTTGGGGTTGGATTCACGGCGCATTGTTTACCGCGATCAGAAGGCTTATTTCGTCCTCCTTTCCCGTTTGCGCCTTGATCCAATTCCGTATACCAGCGACCCAAGCAGAATGCCTGTGCCGCAGAGTGTATGTGCCAGTCGGGCGGCTGTACCCGTTGAGGGAAGTATCGGCCCGCCGGAATAATAAGTGTTGGTAATGGTGGTGGAGTAGGTGGGCGGGGAACCGTCGGATGCCATAATTACACCGTAAGTGGTTGACCACCGTGGCTGTTCCCAAACTTCTTCCACCGTGTAAGAAATTACGTTTCCTTCTGTATCGGTGTAGGGAAGTCCCAGGAAGGAGGCTTTCCAGCCGTTTTTCAGATTCAGCGTGACCGTTCGTCCGGTTACCACACCATTGGCCAGCAATTTGACTGTGACCTGGGCTTCCTCATAGGCTGCTTCGGAAGGATCCGCCGTGCCGATATCCCAGTACTTCTGCACCGTCATAGATGTCTCGTTATCCGCGGCCAGAGGTGTGTTGGTGATCTGGTAGGCCCAGTCCTGCACATCCAGAATATCTGTTTGGGTGATCATCTTGACCGGATTGAAGATCAAGGCACTGCCGGAATTGGTGTTGTAATGGAACTTGGAAGCGTCTGTCATGCTGTTGGCAACGTAATAATTGGTATTATTTGCCCGGTAGAAGATCCGAAGACCGCCGGAAGCGCTTTCATGGGAGAAATTCTGCACACTTTGGCTGTTCGGCGGATCCGAAGTGGCGAAGAAGTCTGTGGGATTGCCACCGTTGTAATAGAAGGTGAAGGTCTGATTGGCACCGTTGGTTAGTATGACCTTGCCTTCGCTGATACTGGCGGTCCACAGGGCCAGGGGAGATTCCTTGGCCGTATCCACATCCACCCATTGATAGCCGGTGTCTGCATTGCGGTTCAGGGTGGACAGATAGCCGTTGGCTGTTCTCAAAATGTAGGTTTCTCCATTCTGGAAGGACAAAGATTCTGCCCATTCTGTTTTGGACAGGACGATTTCCGTAACCTTACGAACGGTGGAATAGTAGCCGGATTCGTAGGATTCTTCAATACCGTAATCCACTTCAGTCATGGTATTGTAATCGTACTTGGGCAGATTGGTCCAGGTGTACATCCAGTTGTTTTCGTCGCTGAGGATGACTTCCCGGATCCGCCGGACGGTGCCGTTGGGATCTGTTACCTTCAGATAGGCGGTAATGTAGTCCCTGCTGTGGCTGTGGTTGTCTTCCCACCTCTTGGCCACCTGCACCGTTGTGGTTTCCGTAACGATTTCCGGTGCATTGGTGATGATGACGTACATTTTCTTGGTGTTCTCATCAATGCGGACACCATGCACGGTGAAACCGTTGGAAGGCTTGTTTCCGTCCGCATCATCGATCACATCCACTTTGTATGTGGCGATGCCGCCCTTTTCAATGGTCAGCCGGATCAGTCCGGTGGAAAGTCCGTATTCTTCCGCATTGGGGGCGCCGGTCTCTTTGACGTAATAGGTGTTACCGGAGCCAAGACCCCAGATATTGGCAATACCGTTGGTCACGGTAAAGGTGCTTCTGGCCGGGACGTTATTATTGTAATCGGCTTCGCTTTCCCAAAGCAGTGCTGGCTTGGTACATTCATAATCTTCGTAAATGGTGAACTGGGTACCGTCCAGAAGCTTCTGGGTCAAGACATCTTCCTTCTGAAGCTGAAGACTGAACCGGGGTGCCAGATTGAAATAGATGGCACAGTTGGACTGGGAAGAGCCACGCTCCAGGTATAGCAGCTTCAGCGTGTGATCTCCGGAACCGATTCCCAGGTCCATAAGACTGGGATTCTCATTGCCTTGAACAGTCACTTCGCCGGTGGAGAAATTGATGGTGCCGCTTTCTGCACCATGGATACCGCCGATATCCAAAACCAGCACATCGTCCACCAGGACCCAGAGGTCATCGTCACCGCTGAAAGAGAATTCCATATCCTTTCCGTGCAGGTCCTGGTTGCCGCCGCTGCCCGGATCATTGGGCAAATAGAACTTAATGTCCATTTTCATGCCGTAGGCGTAGTCGGCAGAAACGTTGTTTACGGAGTTGTGGTTTCCGCTGTTATATTTGGAGTCATAACGATAATGTGTTGTGCCCTGGTACTCGCCGTTTACGCCGTTATAGGTAAAGGTTCCGACGGTTTTTCCGTTGGTGTTGGCATAGGGGGAGTTCAGTGGCAGGAAGTCGGAATAGGAGCCGTCGATGGAATCAGAGGTGGAGGACAGATAATCGTAGACATAGAACCGTCCTGCACTCTGGTTATAGGATGCGGCATTGCGCTGGGAATCGTAGTAATAGTAGCCGTAGTGGGGATCGTTGGGGTCTGTCATGATCTGGAACAGGTGGTCACCGGTTCCTAGGTAGGTTTTGCCGAGAACACCGGTGCCTGTGCTGGAATCATACATATTATTGGTGGAGAACAGAAGATTTTCCAGTGCCGGCGTGTAGATTCCCTGGGTGACGATGCCTGCACCGGGATAGATGTTGTGGTTGCTTCTGTTATTGGGAATGGTCAGACGCCCGCCGGCATCGTTGTCCACGAAGATGAAGTTTTTGGTTGCCTGGCTTCCGTGGGCCACATTTCCGGATGTGACCATGGACCAGGTTTCTTCATGATTTGTGGCATCGACGGTTCCGGATGCTCTGGCAGAATGAATGTTGAACAGATAATTGTAGTCAAACATGTGGGTGGTGATGAAGGAACTGGTACTCACCGTATCCGCCACACGGGCATTGAACTGGCCAATGTTGTAGGAATTTGCCACCCAGTCTGCGTAGAGAACTGTGTTTTGGGAAATGATAATTTCCTCACCGGGAAGATAGTATTTGCTGTTGGTAATATCATACCAGCCCCGGAGCCGGTAATTGTACTTGGGAGGGGAAGTCCAACTTTCGGGCAGGCGGAAGGATTCTCCTTCGGCCAGCGGGAAGGCTTCGTTGGGGGAGCCGGACAGATAGCCCACTCCGCCGCAGGTGCCGTCCAGCCAAAGGGTATAGGTATTCCGAATACCGAAGGAATAGACGGCGGCAAGACTCTGATCCGAAGTTACCACAAACTTGCTGCTTCCGGGATCCAGTCTGGCGTATTCAGAATTGCTTCGGACCTTTACGCCTGTGCCGGAGGCAACCAGGGAGCTGGTATAAGCGCCGGTGGTGGTAACACCGGAGCCGTTATTGGGGAAAGCGTGCATGTAACGACCGGTGCTGACATTTTGAATCAGATAGGAGTTGGCGCCGCCGGAGGCTGTGAAGGACCAGAGCAGGGAAGTGGGGTCTTCCAGGTCAGAGGATATCTTGCCTGCTTCGTCAATGTAAATGGGTATCGCATTGCCGACACCGTCGAAGGCATAGGTATTGGAACCGCTTGAGGTATACAGAACAAAAACGTCCTCGTCCGTGAACATATTGGCCCGGTAAGCCGTTGTGCTGGCAAACACTTTGGTGTCACCGGAGGGAAGCGTCATCATCATGGCATCATCCGGGACTTTGCCGTAGCCCAGAATCATGGGATCATCCATTGGAATGCTGGTTCTGACAACGGCATCCAATACTGCGTCCCCTTCTTCCACAGGGATATCGCCTTCAATCACAGAAATGGTTGTCAGATCGTATTCCTCAATAATGGCTGTGGCATCGGCTCTGTCATCCAGATTCCTGTCCAGGAACAAAACGTGACCTACCATGGGAGCATATTCCTGAGCCGGGACATACAGCGCTTCCTGCTCCCACTCCAGGCGCATGGCCTCGGGTCCGCCGTTGATGGGAGCATCCACACCGGCATAGTACAGGCAGAAAGAGGTGAACAAGGAGGACCAATTTCCGTAGGGGTTGCCGTACCATTGGCCATATCGGGTTATGCCCCGGCGAATTCCGTTCTCGTCCACTTCGAAGTTTCGGGTGCTTTCGGTGTATCCCAACTGGGATTTTGCGATGGACAGTACATTTTTCGCTGTACTGTAACTTCTGGTAAGACCGGAAAGGGTTTCTTCCCAGTCATCGCTGGTTTCGATATCCGCATGGATATCGCTGTAACAGGTTTCGTCGTGGATATGTTCTTCCAGCGGACACACATCCCATGTGTCATAACAGATATCCGTGTGGGTATGTCCCTGGGAAATTTCCTTTTCGCATTCAAACTGGGTTTCCGGGGTGATGCACTCCGGGGTGTGGATGTGGTCCTCTGCCTCAGTCAGGCCGCAGCCAAATCCAATCCCCATTTCATAACAGTCTGTGTCATGGCTGTGTCCCTCGGTTTCCTCCAGCGTACAGATGTAGGTTTCTTCCTCATACAGATAACAGCTGTCATCGTGCATATGGGGCTCATGCTCCTCCAGACCACAAAGGAAACCGGGAAGTTCCCGGTAGCAGGCATCCCCGTGGGTATGGCCTTCTGTTTCCGGCAGGAGGCAGGAAAGGGTGGATGTGTAGCAGCTGTCTGCGTGGGTATGTGGGGCCTGTTCCGCCAGGGAGCAGATTAAGGTTTGACTGTAACAAAGTCCCTCATGCTGATGGGGTTTTTCTTCGGTCAGCGGGCAAACCAGTTCTTTTTCAATGCAACCGGCATTGTGGGAATGTCCCTCGGTTTCCGGTAAGGTGCAGAGGAACTCCCGCTTTAAACATTCTTTGCTGTGGGTATGCTCCGGAATTTCTTCCTTCTCGCAGATCAAATGGCGCAAGAGGCATGCTTCTGTGTGCATATGCGCCTCGGTTTCCTCCAATTCGCAGATCAGCGTCTGCAGAGGACATTCTTCACTGTGCGTATGTTCTGTGATTCCGCAGAAGGCATCTCCGGCCAGGGTGATACCGGTGAGCTTCAGCCCCCAGAACACGATCAATACCACCATCAGAGAAAGAACCAGCAGACACTGGCGAAGATAACTGCGGATGGAATTGTCTTTTTTCAAAGAATGCAGATAAGATTCTGCAGTTGACTGCACGGCTCCCCCTCCTTTCTTGGGTATTCATTCGCAATGCGGTGTTATGCCATCCATTGGAATTGACTCAGCGGCCAGAAACGGAAAAGAATCTTACCGACGATCTGATCTTCCGCAATACAGCCGATGACAGAACTGCGGCTGTCGATGGATGTTTCCCGATGGTCGCCCATCATAAAATAGTAGTTTTCAGGGACTTGATAGGGAAATTCGATATCACATTCGCCCAGACTTTTTTGGGTGATATAAGGCTCCACCAGCTCTGTGCCGTTTAAATAAACGGTTCCGTCGTCAGTAAGCCACAAATAATCTCCCGGCGCGCCGATGATTCGCTTGATCAGAATTTTGTTGGAATAATAGAAGGCGCACAAATCGCCGGTTTTCAGCCGGTCTGTTTTCACCAGAACAACGATGTCACCGTCATTCAGATTGGGTTCCATGCTGGTTCCCGCAATCTGCAGCACAGGCAGGACCAGCGTGGCGATCAGAGCCGCAACAGCAGCCACAACGATCAGACCGTTGATGGTACTGCGCAGAATCCGACGAAAACGCCGTTTATACCGTTCCCGACCCAATTCTTTTTTCAGAATCTCCAGGGAAGGGAAGTCCAAGGTAGTTTGACTGTTCTTTTCCATAGTGCGTTAATTGTGGGAAATCTGATCCAGATTCTGGAACTGCAGATGCAGGGTTTCCCGGATGTTGGCGATGTAGCTGTTCACGGCAGCCTCTTTTTCTGCACAAATGCGGGAGGTTTCTTCCATCTGTGCCTGGGCGCGGCTGATTTCGGCATCTACCTGGCGGTGGGCATTGGCCAACAGTGCGTCCGCCTCGGAGCGAGCCTCAGACAGGATCTGTTCAGCAGCAGAGCGGGCATCTGCCTCAATGCGGTCTGCATTGTCGGCATGGGTTTTTACGTTGGCAAGGTAGATATCAGCAGCGGACTGTGCGGCTTCAAAAATACCGCTCAGCTGCAGGGCGGCTTCCGCAATGGAACCGGCCTGGGTAATCTGAACGTGCTGGCTTTCCAAAAGTTCCCGTGCCTTTTCCAGCTGCTTTTCCAGATCCGCAATCTGCTCGGTCTGGAGAATAATCAGTTCCAATAACTGATATCGGTTGAGCTTTTTCAATTCCTTTTCCGTCATAATGGTATCTCCTTACAGACAATAGTTGAAACCCGAAGGCATAGTATTTCACCATTGAATATACCACTGGTTACAAAAAATGTCAATATATAACAAAAAAGTTTGGTCGAATGAAGTTGAAATAATCAACGATTATTTCATAATAAGTTGAAAATAATAAAATTCTGCAGAAAATTCGCCCGCAAAGGAAGAAAAACCTTTGCGGGCGATGATGGTTTTTTATAAAAGAAAAAGATATGGTTACAAAAATTACAAAATTAGAAAACAACCAGTCCCAGGGGAATTGGCCGCTCTGCTTCGGAATGGGTCGCAGCATTCCGGTCGGAGATCTGCAGCATTCTTTGGCTGCCCATGAGCAGCTGTGCAGAACCGCCGCCGTCCAGATTGACAGCATTTATCATACCTGCCTGGGTACAGATTTCAGCCATTTCCCGGAGGCTGGCTCCACAGCTGCCCTGCCCGGGAACGTAGCCGATTTTGGCAGCACCTTCTGCCCAGAGAAGCACCGGCTTGCCATGGTTATCGGCACCCAGCGCGATTCGGGCAGCCCGGGCTTTGTCAAAATTCATGGGATACAGACTGGGAGGGAAAGGAACCGGTTCCAGATGGCGAATGTTATAAAACCGAGAGGCAAACCGCTCTGTTTTGACCCCATCTTTCAGAATGCTGTTGCCTACCTGAATGCCAAAGCAAATGTCCTCCAGCCCATGATAGGTTACCGGTGTACCTGCGGGGATTTCCACAGCCTCATGGGGACAAAGAACAAATCCGGAGGCGGGGATGTTCACAGGACGGTTCGATACCGCGGCAACCCGGCACCCTGTGATGACTAGATACTTGCTTTTCTTTCCGGGAGCCCGGACCTTTTGGGGCCTGGTATAAATATCTGCGTTTTGGCCGTGGCGGAAGATGTGGCCGCCAATTTTAATTTCCAAATCCGTTACATCCATATGCCGGATCCGGACTTCCCCGGTTTTGCTGACCAGCAGCGCTTCCCGATGGTAAAGAGGCGGATGGATCACTGTGCCATCCTTTACGCACAAACCGAAGGGAGTACCAACATGGTCATAGACCGTGGCACAGTCAAAGCAGTCCATAATGAAGAATGTGGCATTGACCCTCAAAGCGGATCGGGTCGCGGCGTCGCTGAGATAGCCGGGGATATTGGTTACGGGAATGATTTTAGTGGAGGGGAGCTTACCGCTGACGATTCGGATGCAGTTCCGGGCTTCCAATAATGCCCAAAGCTGCTTTGCAGCTTTATTGCGAAATGTGGGTTTCGTCCCGTGGATGGATACCCCCGCCTGCAGCACAACAGCAGCGGCAGTCAAAGGCGAAGCCACGGTACCGTATTTCTCTGCATGGGAGGGAAGCGCCATGGAGAAATCCGCTGGAAGCCGGAATATGACCATATGCCCAAAGAGCCAGGGAGCAGCCGGGACGAGATAATTTCGGTAAATGTCCGCAAAACGGTCCAGACCGTCGGGCGCGCAGGGGGGAGTCAGAAAGTCCAGATCCTCCCAGCGGTCCCACCGAACCGCTTGAAAACGTTGCATTTCCCCATTGGGATAGGAAATGGCGCTGATTTCACTTTGCATTATGCATCACCTGCCGGGCCGTATTTTTCTGCGAGGCAGGCTTCTGCCTCTTCCCTGGTGATCTCACCGTTGTTGTACCGGGACATGATCTGCACATCCTTGGTACGGAGTTTGTATCCCACCAGCAGGATCACCAGAGCAATGGCGAAACCTACCGCCGGGAACAGGCAGAACAGCGCCCATACCCCATCGGCAACACCCTCCGGCTGGACGACACCCTCGCCCTCTACAAAGCCCACAGAAGCCAGACTCAGCAGAATCACAGAACCCATCAGTCCGTTTTTCAGCTTTGCCACAAAAGTCTGGAGGCTGAAGGAGATGCCCGCGGCCCGGATGCCGGTGCAGTAAGTACCGTATTCCACGGTGTCGGCAATCAGCATGTAAATCACAACGGACCAGAAGCCGAGACCGGAGCATTTCAGCATGGTCATGATCAGTGCCACCACCAGATTGTCGTATCCGGAAAAATAGGCGACTACGTCCATGACAATGGCAAAAGCCAATCCGGTGCACAGAACATAGAATTTATCCCATTTTCTTGCCAGCTTGGGAACCACAGCGGAAACGGTGATCACAGACAGGGCCGCGCCACCGGAAACCAGAGTGGCCATATTTTCCTGGCCTAAACAAATACGGCCGGTGTAAATGGCCATTTTTTGCTCCAAACTGGCAAGGCCCAATAAGAGCATTGCAACCAGGGTTACAAATAGGTAGCGGTTGTGTTTCAGATACCGGAACATATCCCGGATGCCGGCAGTGTCAGAAGCGGCTGCAGAGGAGCTGTGCCGCTCTTTTACCCGCAGCAGCATGGGAATCATCAGCACAATGGAAACTGCCACAAATACCACACAGGCGGCAAACCAGCCAAGCTGTGGCCGTAACATGGGGACCAGCAGCGTTGCCACAACACCGCCGACCATGGCCCAGAGCTTTCCGCCGGCAATGATGGAGGTGCGCTCGTCCACATCGGAGGTCATCACCGTCGTCAGCGCGTAAGCCGGGGCATCCAGAATGGTATAGCTGATATCAAACAGGATGTACGCAACCAGGAACCACAGGACCTTCATGCTTTGGGACATGGAAGCAGGAATGGCAAACAGGGCAACGGTGGTGATGCCAATGGCAGAGGTTCCGATTCGCACCCAGGGAAGAAACTTTTGCTGATTGCGGAAGGTGAAACGGTCCATCAGATAGCCAAAGAGTACATCATTCAGCGCGTCCCACAGCTTCGGCAGCAGCAGAATAGCTGCGGCTGTGGCTGCGGAAATGCCGATATCTGTCAGAAAGGTTTCCACATATCCGGCATAGCCCCATAAAATATTCTGTCCCAGGAAAAACAGACAGTAGGCCGCCCTTTCTTTTTTGCTGGTTTGGAAATGACCGTTACTTTGTATAGACATCAGAAAACCTCCTGAAATTATCAATTTATAACAACATTATACCAAATTCCCCGGTGGTTTTCAATGCAGCAGAAGGTAATTGAAAAAAGAAAGAGCATTGCAAAGCAACGCTCTTTCTGATTTTCTCTGTGGACAGGTCGTATGAAATGGACGGAATCGGTGAGAAAGAATCATCAGCTGTGGGGAAGTCCATCGCTTCCTGCAAAGAATCTGTTTTTTTGGATTCCGCTGTCGTTGTCGTCCAGAATGAGGTTCCCCGGGTCTAAAGGCAGTAAGAAACGATTATCCGCAAGGAAAGAGGGGCTGAGATTGGCCGCACCCAGCTTTGTGACCTTGCCGTCTTCGCCGAGGCGGAGAACGATCAGTTCCATCGAGCGTGTGCCTTCCTGGAAATCCTCGCAGAACAGATAGAGGAAATGACCGTCGGCAGTTTTGACATAATAGGGATGGAAGTCGTAGACAAAGCATTCTTCGTAATAGAAGTCTGTGGCGGTGAAAATGCCAAAATCCCGATAGGAATCCCGCTCCGCATCCCGCCAGCCGGACAGGGATACTTCCTCCAAGGCATTATCTCCGTTCAGATCCGTGAAGAAGGAGATATCCATGGGCAATTCCACTGTATATGCAGCAGAAGCGGTTCCATATTCCCCGCGGAAAAGCTCCGGATACTGGGCGAAAGAAACGGTTGCTGTCATAGCGCCGCCCTCGCACAATTCTCCGGGAGCGAAGTAGAAGGTCACGCCGTTGTAATCCAGGGTCCAGCTGAAACCGTCGTAGGGGGTATTGGCGAAGTAATCCTGCACGGCGGATTCCGAATAGAATTCACCGGTCCACATATGGCCGGTCAATTCCTTCTCAACCGCAATGGCCAGGTCGTTGTTCACATCTACTACCTGGTTCAGCGCCAGCTTCTTGCCAGTTTTGGGGTCGTAATTGCTTCCATGGAACACTCTGTAATTGTCAATCTGACCGAAATCTGAATAGGAATCTGTCAGCACACTGAGTACCAGACTGTCCGCACGGCGCACCTGGACATCCAGCGTGGATACATAGGTTTCGAAGTTCGCCGGATTTTTGTCCAGCTTTTCGTATGCAATGCTGACCAGGTTATAAAACTCCTCCAGCATGGCATTTTCCTGCATGACGGCGATTTGGTTCAGAACCTCCGCCATTTCCGGAAAGACCTTCGCATCCTTCTGCCCCAGGGTTATATAAGAATGCTCGCTGAGGACCAGGGCCTGTGGAAGTTCCTCTGCCCATTCGTGGTAAGTATGCAGTGACTTTTCAAGGGTAAGAATTTGGATGTCATCGGGAGCATGTGCTTCGGAGCCTTCGGTCATGACAGGAGGCTCCGTCACCGCAGGACTGTTCTCTGCGGGGCCGGTACCGCAAGCGGCCAGGCACAAAAGCAGGCAGACAGAAAGAAGAATGCAAAGAATTCGTTTCATAATGTCTCCTTTCCCATGGCAAAGGGGCGAAGGGGCAAAACGCCCTTTCGCCCCTTTGTAGTTGCATATTCCGAATAGGTGAAGCGCTGTTCTGGCGTGACAAAACCGCACAGAAGCGAAACAGGCAGCAAGGACGTAACGGATCTTAAACTGCGGTAAGGAAGGTTCAGTGTCATGGGGCAAACCACTTTTCGCTCATTTCGATGGCTGAAAAGGGTAAAAATCATGAATATGAAATGCGAGTTTTATACACATATAGTCTCAATAACTCAAGGATTACCAGTGCTTTGCGTAAAAAAAATAGACCTCAAAGGAAAAATCCTTCAAGGTCTATCTAGCGAAAAATTTTAGGCAAAATCAGCGAAAATCAGTTTTGCAAGCACATCAGTTTAGAATTATTCCCACTCAATAGTGCCGATGGGCTTGGGAGTAAGATCCAGCAGGACTCGGTTGATGCCTTCAACCTCATGGGTGATCCGGTAGGTGATGTGGTGCAGCAAGGAATAGGGGATCTCCTCGATGGTGGCGGACATGGCATCGGTGGTGTTCACAGCACGGATGATAGCGGGCCAGCCTTCGTAACGGCTCTCGTCACGGACACCGACGGACTTGATATCGGGCACAGCGATGAAGTACTGCCAGACCTTGCCTGCCAGGCCGTTCTTGTCGAACTCTTCCCGCAGGATGGCATCGGCCTCCCGCAGAGCTTCCAGACGGTCACGGGTAATGGCGCCCAGGCAGCGGACACCCAGACCGGGGCCGGGGAAGGGCTGACGGTAAACCATGGCGTGGGGCAGACCCAGAGCCTCACCGACCACACGGACTTCGTCCTTAAACAGCAGCTTCAGAGGCTCCACCAGCTCGAACTGCAGATCCTCGGGCAGACCGCCCACATTGTGGTGGGACTTAACAGCCTTCTTGCCCTCGGCGGCCTTGATGGACTCCAGAATGTCAGGATAGATGGTACCCTGTGCCAGGAAGGAGATGCCTTCCAGCTTCCGGGCTTCGTCAGCAAAGACGGTAATAAATTCCTTGCCGATGATCTTGCGCTTCTTCTCGGGGTCGGAAACACCGGCCAGCAGGCCCAGGAAATGATCGGTGGCATCAACGTAGATCAGATTGGCATCCAGACCGTCCTTGAACATCTTGATGACACTCTCGGATTCGTTCTTACGCATCAGACCGTGGTTGACATGAACGCAGACCAGCTGCTTGCCGATGGCCTTGATCAGCAGGGCAGCAACGACGGAAGAATCGACACCGCCGGAAAGGGCCAGCAGGACCTTCTTATCGCCGACCTGAGCACGGACCTCAGCAATCCGCTCTTCGATAAATGCTTTTGCCAGTTCAGGAGTGGTGATCCGCTCCATGGATTCGGGACGTACGTTACCGGACATAAAAATACCCTCCAATTTCGTATAAAATCGGTATAAATCAATTGAACGATATTATTATATACACTTTTTTTCGATAATGCAATACTGGCCTTTTTCCGAAAAAGAATTTTGTTAGGATTACAAGAATGGAAGAAAATGAAGGGTGGATTTTGTTGCAAAATGGCGGATGTATGATATAATGGCCCCATAAACATAATGGAGGATTTGGTTATGGGTATTGTGGTCATCGGTGCGGTTTTTGTGGACGTGAAGGGTTATCCCGAAGCTGCCTTTGTGCCCACCGGACGGAATGTGGGCCGTGTGGAACAGATCCACGGCGGCGTGGGCCGGAATGTGGCAGAGGACATCGCCAACTGTGAGCTTCGCCCCACTTTTGTCAGTCTGGTGGACAAGAGCGGTACCGGTACGGATGTTATCAAAAAACTGCAGAATCACAGAGTCAATACCGACTATATCCGGGCTACCCGGGATGGTATGGGTACCTGGCTGGCGATTTTTGACAATGATGGCGATGTGGCGGCCTCTATCTCCAAGCGCCCGGACCTTCTGCCCATTGCGGATATTCTGGATGATCAAGGCGACGAGATTTTTGCCAACGCTGACAGCGTCATCATTGAAATTGATGTGGACAAGGAAATCGTCAAGCGTACCTTCAAGCTGGCCAAGAAGTACAACAAGAAGGTTTTTGCTGTGGTTGCCAACATGAGCATTGCTTTGGAACGCCGGGATTTCCTTCAGTCCATCGACTGCTTTGTTTGTAATCTCCAGGAGGCAGGAATCCTGTTCTCCGATGATTACAGCGAAAAGACCGTGGAAGAAATGATCGAAATCATTTCCGGCAAGGTCCAGGCAGCCCGGATCCCCAGCATGATTGTCACCATGGGCGGCGCCGGCGCAGTCTATGCAGATATGCAGGGCGACAAGGGCTTCTGCCCCGCACGACGGGTGGAAGTCAAGGATACCACCGGTGCCGGTGACTCTTTCTGTGCAGGTGTTTCCATCGGCCTTACCTATGGCAAGAGTCTGAAAGAGGCCTGCGAAATCGGTGCCATGCTGGCGGCTTCTGTGATCGTGACTTCTGAAAATGTCTGTCCCCGGTTCCTGCCCAGAGAATTGGGCCTGGATATAGACGTGGTGGATTAAATGGCTTACAAACGGATTTTAACCATCCAGGATATTTCCTGTGTGGGCCAATGCTCCATGACTGTGGCGCTTCCCATTCTCTCCACCTGCGGCCATGAAACCTGCATTCTTCCCACGGCCCTGCTGTCCACCCATACCGGCGGATTCGGAAAGCCCAATGTGGTGCATTTTGATGATGCGCTGGAAGGTATGTGGCGTCACTGGCAGGAAAATGAAATCGCCTTTGATGCTATTTTGGTGGGCTACTTGGGAAGCATCGGTGCGGTGGAAACAGCGGAGCGGATTCTTGATGCGATGCTGGCCCCCGGCGGTGTAGCCATTGTGGACCCTGCCATGGCTGACCACGGAAAACTTTATTCCGGTTTTGACTGGACTTACGCCGAAGCCATGGGCAGACTGTGCCGAAAGGCGGATATCATTCTGCCCAATATCACGGAAGCGGCCATGCTGTCCGGCAGGTCTTGCCGGGCAGAATTCGATGATGTCTACGTGCAGGAACTGCTGGCTGGGCTGAACCACAAATGCGTTGTTCTCACCGGGACAGTCAGCGATGAAAACAGAACCGGCGTGACAGTCCGGGCAGGGGAGAAGCAGTTCCGGTATATTCACAAGCGACTGGGGAAAAGCTATCATGGCACAGGCGATATCTTTGCCGCCGCCTTTACTGGTGCGCTTATGCAGGAAAAAACACTGGAAGAATCGGTACGGATTGCTGCGGATTTTACCTGCCGGTGCATTGAAAATACGCAAGCGGCTCCGGCCCATTGGTACGGTGTAAAATTCGAGACCGTATTGCCGGAACTGATTCAAATGCTTACGTGACCCATCAAGGAGGGCTTCGTCCCTCCTTTTCCTTTTATCCAGATATTTCCTGAAAATTATTTCATTTTCACCCTTTCTTTTTTGACAAAAATGCGTATAATATAAAAGTGTTATGTAAACGAAAAACAGGGAGCCGTCAGCTATGGAAGAAGTTATGAAACAGCCTCGGGGCAGTGCATGGAAGTGGATATTGGGCATTGCGGCCGTGCTGGTGTTGCTGGCGGTGAGTGCGTATGTGATGATTTTCCGAGTGAACCGGTTTTCTCTGGCCCTTCAAATGGCGGGAGAACCCGAAATTTACCTGGAGTACGGCCAGGGATATGAGGACCCCGGTGCGATACCGGTTCTCTATGGCACCCTTTTCTGGAAGGATGGCGTTCTTCCGGAGGATGTGACCGTGCAAGTGCAAAATGACGTGAACGATCAGAAACTGGGAAAATATACCGTGACCTATTCCTCCCGGCTGGAATGGCTCGATGCCTCCGCCCAGAGAACGGTTTGGGTGGTGGACACGGAAAACCCTGTGATCACATTGAAAGAGTCCGGAGAACCCCTCCTGGCCGGCACTCCCTACGAGGAAGAGGGTTATACCGCCACAGACAATTATGACGGCGACATTACCCACAAGGTCATCCGTACGGAAAGCTATGGCCTGGTGACCTATACCGTGATGGATTCCGCCGGCAACCCTGCTGCTGTGGAACGGGAAATTCCTTACTACGACCCTCTGCCGCCGGAAATCATCCTCGAAGAAGGAAACAGGATCACCATTCCTGCCGGAACGTTCTTCACGGATCCGGGCTTCACCGCTCTGGACAATGTGGATGGAGATGTTACGGAGTTTGTGGAAGTCAGCGGCGAGGTCCTCTGGCATATTCCCGGAACCTATGCCCTGGACTATACGGTAACCGATCATTATGATAACAGTACCACTGTGACCCGCCTTGTGGAGGTTCAGAAGAGTCCTCTGCCGGAGATCCAGACACCAAAGGGAAATGTGATCTATCTGACCTTTGACGATGGCCCCGGCCCTTATACAGACCAATTGCTGGATGTTTTGGATAAGTATGGTGTAAAAGCCACTTTCTTTGTGGTGGATACAGGCTACAATTCTGTGATGAAGCGGATCGGGGAGAAGGGCCACAGCATTGGCATTCACTCTGTGACCCATGACTACGAAACCATCTACGCCAGTGTGGAGGCTTACTTTGAAGACCTGTATCGGATGCAGAATATTATTTACAAAAATACCGGCATTCGGACCAATTTGCTTCGGTTCCCGGGCGGCAGCTCCAATACCATCAGCTGCTTCAATGAGGGCATCATGACTACCTTGACCCAGGCGGTGCAGGATGCCGGCTTCCGGTACTTCGACTGGAACGTGGACAGCAACGATGCCGGTGGGGCGAAAAAGACGAAAACCGTTGTGGAGAATGTAACTGCAGGTGTGACCAGACAGCGTATATCTGTGGTGCTGCAGCACGATATCCATGCGTTCAGTGTGGAAGCGGTGGAGGACATTATCCTTTGGGGGTTGGATCACGGTTATACCTTCCTGCCCTTGGAGATGGACAGTCCCGTGTTCCAGCATGGTGTGAATAACTAAAGAAAAAGAGCCAGGCAGCGCCTGGCTCTTTTACCGTTCGCTGGGACCGCCCGCGTCTTCATCGAAGATCAGATCATCCAGATCCACGCTGGGATCGCTGCATTCACGCATGCAATGTACCTCCTTCCAAATCGCTACTTGACAGTATATGTACGAAGTGCTAAAAAATGTGCCGTAATTTCTTGACATACAAACATTTTTTGGTTAGAATGTTATAGAATATGCCCCAGTAGCTCAGCTGGATAGAGCGTCCGCCTCCTAAGCGGAAGGTCGGGGATTCGAATTCCTTCTGGGGTGCCAGAGGGCCGCAAGCCTGCGCGGGACCTGCGGTCTTTCTTTATGTATTTTTCTACGAAATGAGAGTAGTTTTATGAATATTGAATTTGATGTTTACAAGCAGAAACTGAATGACTGCCGTCCTGCTCTGGACGGTCTGGCAGAATCTCTGAACCTGGTGGGTTTGCGCAATGAGCTGGAAAGACTCCACGCCATGCAGGAAGCCCCCGGATTCTGGGATGACCCCGAAAAGAGCCAGAAGATCGTGGTCAAGACCAAGCAGACCGAAGTGAAGATCGAGCGGTATGAAAAGATGGTCGCCTCCTGGGAGGATATGATGACCATCTGCGAAATGGCCGAAGAGGAAGACGATGATTCCATGCTGGAAGAGCTGAAAGAGGGCTTCGCTACTCTGACTTCCGATATGGAATCCTGCCGCCTCCAGACCCTGCTCACCGGCAAGTATGACAAGAACAATGCCCTGATGAGTTTCCAGGCCGGCGCCGGCGGCACTGAGGCCCAGGACTGGTGCCAGATGCTGTACCGTATGTACACCCGCTGGACCGAGCGCCATGGCTTTGAGTACAAGATCATGGACTACCAGGAAGGCGATGAAGCCGGTCTGAAGTCCGCTACCATCATGGTGGAAGGCGAAAATGCCTATGGCTTCCTGAAGGGCGAAAACGGTGTCCACCGTCTGGTTCGTGTTTCTCCCTTTGACGCCAATGCCCGCCGCCAGACTTCTTTCTCCGCCATCGAAGTCATTCCCGAAATTGAGGATGATACGGACAACTTCGAGATTCGTCCCGAAGACTACGAAATGCAGGTTTACCGTTCCTCCGGTGCAGGCGGCCAGAAGGTCAACAAAACCTCCTCTGCTGTCCGTCTGATCCACAAGTCCGGCATCGTGGTTTCCTGCCAGACCGAGCGTTCCCAGTTCCAGAACAAGGAAACCTGTCTGCGGATGCTGCGCTCCAAGCTGGTGGAGATCCGGGAGCGGGAACACCTGGCCAATATTGCCGACATCAAGGGCGTCCAGCAGAAGATCGAGTGGGGCAGCCAGATCCGGAACTACGTCTTCATGCCCTACACCCTGGTCAAGGATACCCGTACCGGCTGCGAAACCTCCAACGTCAACGGCGTTATGGACGGCGCTCTGGATCCCTTCATTGAAAGCTATCTGAATTGCCTGGCAACCGGCAACTGGGTCCAGAAATAAAAATAAAAAATTATCGATAAGCCCTTGCAATTTGTAAAATCGTGTGCTATACTATATGGGCTGTTTAAGATTATTTCGCTATCCGCGAATTGAGCGGAGGGAGGTTTATAAAGATGACTGTTATTGAGACCATTCTGGTTGTTATTGAGGCCCTGTGCAGCGTTGCTCTGATCGTTGTTGTTCTGCTGCAGTCCGGCAAGGAGGCAGGTCTGTCCGGCGCTCTGGCTGGTTCTTCCGATTCCTACCTGAGCAAGAACAAGAAGGGCGGTCTGGATCAGATGCTGGCTTCTTCCACCAAGTGGATCGCTCTGGTTTGGGTTGTGCTGACTCTGATTCTGAGCCTGGTGTAATTTCATCATTAAAAATGCCGTGGAGAAATCCACGGCATTTTTTTGTGCAACTTTTCTGCGCATTTTTCTTCCCTTTTTCGCTGTAAATGATATAATTTACTTGTTTCATACTTTTACTTCATTCCCAACGGGGTCAAGAAAAAAGTATCACTTTGAAGGGAGTTATATCCATGCGCCAAATTATCAATCTGAACCGTAAGTGGGCTTTCTCCAAGGAAGCCACCGCTGTCCCCACAGAAGTATCCGACCGCTGGAACTTTGTGAACCTGCCCCACACCTGGAACGCCATCGATGGCCAGGACGGTAACGCCGACTACTACCGGGGTACTGCTTACTATGTTAAGTCCATCGACAAAGTGGACCTGCCCACCGCGGACAAGTTCTTCCTGGAAATCAACGGCGCCAGTGCCTCTGCCAAGGTATACTGGAACGGCAAGCAGCTGGCGGAGCATCACGGCGGCTACTCCACCTGGCGTGTGGATGTGACCGACGCTATGGCCGACACCAATCTGGTCGTGATTGAGGTGGACAACAGCATCAACGATTTCGTCTATCCCCAGCATGCGGACTTCACTTTTTACGGCGGTCTGTACCGGGATGTGAATCTGATCGCTGTCGCAGCATCTCATTTTGACCTGGAGTACTACGGCGGACCCGGTATCAAGGTCACTCCCATCATCGACGGCAGCAACGCCAATGTGGAAGTGGAAGTGTTTACCAAGGGCATGAAGGATGGCCAGTACTTCCAGTACACCATCGTCGACGCTGAGGGCAACGCCGTTGCCAACGCTGTCAGCACCGAATCCAAGTTTGAATGTGTTATCGAAAACGTACACAAGTGGCATGGCCGTAAGGCTCCCTATCTGTATACTGCCGAGGTCAATCTGGTAGAAGGCAAAGAGATCCTGGACAATGTGTCCGCCCGCTTTGGCTGCCGCAGCTATGTAATCGATCCTGACCGTGGCTTCATCCTCAATGGCGAAGAGTATCCTCTGCGTGGTGTTTCCCGTCACCAGGACCGCTGGGGTATCGGCAACGCGCTACTCCCCGAGCATCATAAGGAAGATATCGAACTGATCTGCGAAGTGGGCGCCACCACCATCCGTCTTGCCCATTACCAGCACAGTCAGGTCTTCTATGATCTGTGCGATGAGTACGGCCAGATTCTGTGGGCCGAAATTCCCTACATCACCACCCACCTGGACAAGGGTATGGAAAACACCATCAGCCAGATGAAGGAACTGGTGATCCAGAACTACAACCACCCCTCTATCGTGGTTTGGGGCCTGTCCAATGAGATCAACGCCGGTACTGAAGCCGATGCCGGCATCTTGCCCAACCACCATCAGCTGAACGACCTGTGCCATGAACTGGACAAGACCAGACTGACCACCATGGCCTGCGTTTCCACCGCACCTACCAACCATCCCTATGTGGACATCCCCGACACCGTATCCTACAACCATTACTTTGGCTGGTACGGCGGTCAGTTGGAGGACTACGGCCCCTGGTTCGACAAGTTCCATGCTGAACATCCCAATCAGCCCATCGGCTGCTCTGAGTACGGCTGTGAGGCGCTGAATTGGCATAACTCCAAGCCCGATGCAGGTGACTACTCCGAAGAATACCAGGCTGTTTACCACGAATCTCTGATCCGTCAGCTGTTCAGCCGGAAGTATCTGTGGGCAACCCATGTGTGGAATATGTTCGACTTCGGCGCCGACGGCAGAAACGAAGGCGGCGAGGACGGCCAGAACCACAAGGGCCTTGTGACCTTCGACCGCTCCTACAAGAAGGACTCCTTCTATGCCTACAAGGCATGGCTGAATCCCGAACCCATGATCCACCTGTGCGGCAAGCGCTACATTGACCGGGTGGAGAGCGTGACCAAGGTCACCGTTTACTCCAACGCACCTTCCGTGGAGCTGTTTGCCAACGGCGAGAGCCTGGGCGTCAAGGAAGCAGAGGATCATTTCTTCTACTTCGACGTTCCCAACGTCGGTACCACCCATCTGGTGGCCAAGGCAGGGGAACTGACCGATGAAAGCTGGATCAACAAGGTAAGCGAACCCAACCCCGACTACATTCTGAAGGAAAAGGGTGCTGTGCTGAACTGGTGGGATATCACCGAAATCGAGGGATACGCTTCTCTGAATACCAAGCTGCGCCCCATCATTGCCAGCATCGGTCTTGAGGGTGCTGCCAAGCTGCTGGAGCCTGCTTTGGGTCCCCAGTTTGCCGCTCATCCCCAGGCGCTGGGCCAGCTGGACAGCTTCACCGTGCTGCGGATGCTGAATCTGATTGCCGGTGCCATGCGCCTGCCCATGACCAAGGAAATGCTCCTGGGCATCAACGCCGAGTTGAATAAGGTTCCTATTAAATAATTCCATTTTTGCCCCCATCCTTTGCGGATGGGGGCGTTTTCCGTACTTTGCAGGGTGGAAACGATTCGTCGGTTGCGTAATTTTGTCTGCTGTGATACAGTAAACGCAGAAAAAAGGAAGGAGGATGCCTGTGGAACCAAAAGAATTTGGCGCATTTATTCAATCCTGCCGAAAGGAACTGGGACTGAGCCAGTCAGAACTGGCGGAGCAGCTCCATGTAACGGCCAAGGCAATTTCCCGCTGGGAGCGGGGCGTGGGATTTCCGGATATCAAGCTGTTGGAACCGCTGGCTGATGCCTTAGGCATTACGTTGATTGAGCTGATGCAATCGAAGCGGATGGAGCAATCTCTGCCCCCGGAAACGGCGGTGTCTGTGATTTCGGATTCCGTAGTTTCCATTCGGGAACAGGACATGCACACACGGAAGCAGCAGCGTGATCTGGTTCTCGGCACTCTGATCATCGGCGGCGGTGCCAGCTTCCTTTGGTGTTTGGGACGCTATTATCCCTTTGAGCCTCGGTGGATCGGCAGTCTTCTGCGGCTCATTGCGCTGACAGGCGGCGTTCTGGGCTGGCGGGCCTTTTACAGCATCTTGACGGGCAGCTATTTGAAAACCGAAGAGGCGTCCCCCTGGAACAACTGGAAGCCTTGGGTTGCCTGCGGCATTTCTCTTCTGGGAATGGTGTGCTGTATTTTGCTAAAGGACTTTTTTCCCAGAGGCAGTACAGGATACAGCTGCTTTGTGCTGATGGGAATGGCAGCACTGCTTCCGGGGGCATACTGGCTGCACAAGCTGCTGATCCGGACAGAGGAGGAAACCTAATGGATGCGAAAAAGTTTGGTGCCTTTGTGCAGGAACAGCGTAAAGCACTGGGTATGAGCCAATCGGAGCTGGCGGAACAGCTGCATGTGACGGCGAAAGCGGTATCCCGCTGGGAGCGGGGTGTAGGATTCCCGGACATCAAGCTGCTGCAGCCTTTGGCAGATGGCCTGGGGGTGACCATTGTGGAGCTGATCCACGGGGAACGGATGCAGCAGGAACTGTCCAAGGAGGAAGCCTCCGCCATGGTGAGTCATACGGTGCAGCAAATACAGGAGCAGGAGCAGCTTTCCTGGAAACGCAGACTGCTTTTGTATGCGGGAAATACACTGCTGTTTCTTGCGTATGCATTTTTGTATATGCTGGCCCAGCGGTATCCCTGGGAGCCCAGGTGGCTTATGGTTCCCATTTTGCTTATTGCTATCTACGGCTTCCATTATGGGATCCGAATGCTGAAAGCTATTCTGACCGGAACAAAGATGCAGTGGAAGGACATACAAAACAAGCCCATGACGCCCAAAATGTGGCTTTCTCTGGCGGCATTTCTGCTTGGCCTTTTCCTGCTGCTGTTTACGATCGTTAAGCTGGACGACTACAAGATCCTGCATGATACCATGGTGATTTTCAGTCTGGCCTTGTCCCTGTGCGGTGGTGTTGTCTATATGGAGCTGACAAAGGAACCGTAATTGATGCAAATCTAATGGTAGATTTTTTCCTGTGTCTGTGGTAAACTATTTCTATACTTTTTCAAAAGGAGCGTTTGCTATGGAAGCCAAGAGACTTGCAGGTCTGGAGCCTGCTGCCGTATTCGGCTATTTTGAAGAAATTTGCGCCATTCCCCACGGTTCCAAGAATACCAAGATGATCTCCGATTATCTGGTGAACTTTGCCAAGGAGCAGGGCCTCAAATATATCCAGGACGAAGCCAACAATGTGATCCTTTTCGGAGAAGGCACCTGCGGCCTGGAAGACCATGCCCCCGTCATTCTCCAGGGCCACATGGACATGGTCTGCGAAAAGGATGCAGACTGTCCCATTGATATGGCTACCGAGGGCCTGGATGTGACCCATGACGAGAAATACGTCTTTGCCAAGGGTACCACTTTGGGCGGCGACGACGGCATCGCCCTGGCCTACGCCATGGCTTTGCTGGCGGATAAATCCATTCCCCATCCTCCTCTGGAAGTGATCATTACGGTGGACGAGGAGATCGGTATGCTGGGTGCGGATGTCATCGACCTTTCCATGCTGAAGGGCAAGACCCTCGTGAATCTGGACTCCGAGGAAGAGGGCATTTTCACCGTGTCCTGTGCCGGCGGCTGCCGGGCAACGCTGACACTGAATGTGGACCGCCGTGCGGTTTACGGCCCCTGCATCCGGCTGGTAGTTGACGGTCTGAAGGGCGGCCACTCCGGCGCGGAGATTCACCAGAACCGGGCCAATGCCAACAAGGTCATGGGCGAATTCATGAGCCGTATCCAGAATCTGATGCCCCTGTGCTTGACCAGCTTCAGCGGCGGCTCTAAGGACAATGCCATTCCCCGTTCCTGCCAGGCAACCCTGGTAGCCATGGGCATCCATCTGGAGCGTATCAACACCATCGCCGAGGAACTGCAGGCGGAAATCCGGGAGAAGTACGATGAGCCCGAAGCTACCATCCAGGCCTTTGACGTGGATGCCCTGGGCGGCAATAGCCTGTCCACCGAGTCCACCGCCAAAATCATCGGCCTGCTGTGCGCAGCCCCCAATGGCGTCCAGGCATGGAGCCAGGACATTGAGGGCCTGGTCCAGACCAGTCTGAATCTGGGCATTGCCAAGCTGGGCGACCGGTTCAGCGCCACCTTCTCTGTCCGCAGCAGCGTTAACAGCGAAAAGGTGGAACTGCTGGCCCAGCTGAAGAAGCTGTGCGAATTCTACGAAGGCAGCTACAGCGAAATGGGCGATTACCCCGCCTGGGAGTACCGGAAGGACTCTCCTTTGCGGGATACCATGGTGAAGATTTACACCGAAATGTACGGCGAAGCGCCCCAGGTGCTGGCCATTCATGCGGGTCTGGAATGCGGCCTGCTGGGCGAGAAGATCCCCGGCCTGGACTGCGTTTCCATCGGACCCCAGATGCACGATATCCACACCAGCCGGGAGCGCCTGGACATTGCTTCCACCGAGCGGACCTGGAAGTTCCTGCTGGAAGTGCTGAAGAATCTGTAAAAAATGCGAAATGACCCGCTTCGGCGGGTCATTTTTTGCGTAATAAGCCTTTCATCCATACCCAATCTTCCCGGCTGACCACCTTGAACAGGTAAAGAAGGCTTCCCAGAAGGGCAACGTAGGTTCCAATCCGAAGCCAGGGACCGCCAAAGCCGGAAGCACCCCAGATGGCTGCAATGGCAGCGGCAACGGTCAATGCTGGAATATGGAAAGGAACTGCCTGCCCGGTGATCTTCAGCAGCCGACGCAGACTCAAACCGAAGTTCAGCAGATGCGTCACAAAGAAACTGAGAAAATACCCCATCATGCCATATTTAGGCAGCAGAAGATAGAGGAAAACCACATCCAGCGTAGATGTGAGAATGTTGTAGCGGACGCAAGCCTTTTGCTGTCCTAACCCCTTGGTTATGGCATCTGTAATGGCATCGCAGTAGAGCATAGGAACCAGCAGCCCATAAAGCCGCAAAAAGGTGACTGCCTCCGTAGTGCCGTAAAGCCACAGGCACACGTCCTCCGCCAGAAGAACCATCAGTCCGCTGAAAAAGATACCGTAGAGCATGGCGATTCGCAGACTGCGTTTGACCAGATACCGGATCCTTTGGCGGCTTTTCCCGGCGGCGCACCGGGCCAGTTCCGGAATCAAAAGTTCCGCCAACCCGAAGAGAATACAGGCGGGAAACATGATCACCGGAAAGACCATGCCGCTGACCAGACCGAAGGCTGCCAGAGGGTTTTCCACCAGCGGATTCATGGCCAGCCGCTTCGGCACCATTAAGTTTTCCGTAGTATTGATGCCGGATTTCAGCACATCCGCCGCCCCTAAGGGAAGGGCAGTATCCTTCAGCCGTCTGGCAACAGGAATCCGCTTGCCCTGCTGCGCACGTTCCCGGAGCCGCAATACCACCAGACATAGCAGTGTCAGACAGGCACCCGTGCTGCTGCCAATGACAACACATAGGCAGGCCCGGCCCGGGTCCTTCCCGGCCCAAAGGGTCAATGCTGCCATGGTGATGCCCATGGAACAAAGCTGCTCCGCTACCTCCACAGCAGCCAGGGTGCCGATTCGGTTGGCGGCAGTAAAATACCCGGTCATCACACCGCAGAGGCAGGTGACGGGCAGGAATGCCGCCAGAAGCCGCAGGGCGGCCACCGTGCGCACATCTCCCAGCCAATGCTCTGCAATCCATGGCGCAGAAGCGTACAATACAGCTCCAACAGTGCCGCTGCAAAGGATGCTGTACAGAAAACACCCGGAGAGAACCCATGTCACATTCTCCTCTTTCCTGCGGCCCAGTTCCTCAGCGGTTAAATACATGGCAGCGGTGCGCACGCCTGCGATACCTGCCACCATGGCGAGGGACCCCACGGACAGAACCAGCTGCAGCAGCCCCACCCCGGCAGCTCCCAGCCGGGTGGAAATATATACCTGAAAGGATGTCCCCACCAGCCGCAGCAGCAGGTTCACTCCCGTCAGCAGCAGCGCGGAATAGAAGATCGGAAGCTTTTTGGGCATAGAAAATCCCCCCCTTGTCCACACTGTATGCGGACGAGGGGGGATTAGAACGACAAAACTGCTTATCTGTTGCATATTCTTGCAATACATTTTACAACTGCAGTACAGAGAATCACGATGACAGAAACGGCGGAAAAGGACAGCCAGAAAGACACAAGAACAAGGCCTCCGGCATAATTGTCCTCTGCAAACGGAACAATACTTCGAGTGATTCCGATGACAGAGTCCAATATAAACAGAAACCAGAACTCCAATTGTAAAACAAATCCACGTACAATCTGATGAATAAGTGTTGTTCTTCGATAAAGCAATAGAAATACTGTGATCAATGCACCGAAAAGAAATGCTGCTTGCAAGGAAAAGGAAAAAACGGAATCCTGAACATCAAAACAGGTTAAACTGATACAGAAATCGGCTGTTAGATACAGCACAAATCCTCCGAGCAGAAGGCGAAACCAATGCCTCTTCATGGATTAAACTCCTTGCAGTACATAGTCAAGGGGCATTCGCCGCATTTGGGCCGCTGGGAGGTGCAGCAGTCCCGGCCGAAGAGGACAATTCGGTGGCAGAAATCTGAGCTTTCCTCCGGGGGCAGAATGGCCCGAAGCTGCTTTTCTACCTTTTCCGGTTCCCGGCCTTTACTCAATCCAAGCCGCTCGCAGATGCGCATGCAATGGGTATCGCAGACCACACTGCCGGGCACGCCGTACAGATCGCCCAGCAGCAGATTGGCTGTTTTGCGGCCCACACCGGGAATCCGCAGCAGTTCCTCCATGGTACCGGGCACTTTGCCGTTATAGTCCGTCAGCAGCATCTGGCAGCCTAAGACAATATCCCGGGCTTTGTGCTTGTAAAAGCCGCAGGAATGGACGTAATTTTCCACATCCGCAATATCTGCCGCGGCCATGGCCTCCAGTGTGGGGTAGGCAGCAAACAGAGCGGGGGTCACCAGATTCACCCGGGCGTCGGTACACTGGGCGGACAGCCGCACAGCAATCATCAGCTCATAGTCCTTGGTGTAATGCAGGGCGCAGGGGGCCTCCCCATAACGTGCCTTTAGAATGTCGATAATGGCATTTACTTTCTCTTTCATAAGCCTGTTTTCCTTTATTAAAAGCTAGCTTCAATATACCATAAGGAAAGAAAAATGACAACAAAAAAGTCGGGATGGAAACCCACCCCGACGGATTGCTAAAACAAATCGTCCGGTATTTCTGCGGACAATGCGGATATTTCGTAAGCCACCCGCTCTTCCGGCCCAGCTTCTGTGACTTTGGTATAGGTGCGGCTTTGCAGTCTGCCGTAGATTCGCAGCTGGTCCCGGGTATGACACCGGGAAGCATCCTGAGCCATCCGTCCCCAGAGAATACAGGGCAGATAATCTGCCCGGCGGAAGGAACGGGGGACCGCCAGCATCACATCGCAGATCTCCCGGCCAAGGGGTGTCCGGCGGTAAGTAGGCTCCCGGCAAATGGGGCCGTCCAGAATGCATTCATTGATAGGTTCCCCGTCCTCGGCAATGATGGAAGCAGCGAAAACAAAAATCATCAGATGCCGCCTGCCGTCAATGTGAAGGTTGTGGGAGCGAATCTGCCCCTCCACCATGAGCATATCTCCGCCGGAAAGGTCCACAGCATCCAGAATTTGCTGCTCTGTGATCACAGGCAGAATATCCACAGCCCCGGAAAGCCGGGGAACCTCCAGCAGGAACCGGAAAAATCTGCGCCCATGATTTTCGTGGGAGAACTCCGGCAGACTGTGCAAACTTCCCCGGAGGGTGATTTGATTTGTAATATGTTCCATAGTACCACCTCAGTTTGTGATGTATGGAACATCCTATGCCGGGACGAAATGCAAAATGCAAAAATGCTGAATGCGAAAATCCTCGCATTCAGCATTTTACCGTTATTCCTTTGCCCAGCCGCTGGTGCAGCGGACTGCTTTCTTCCAGCCCTGGATCCGTTCTTCTCGGGCATCCTCACTGATCTTGGGAGAGAAGCTCCGGTCCACGGCCCAATTTTTCTGGATTTCCGTAAGGTCATTCCAGTAACCTACGGCAAGACCTGCCAGATACGCCGCACCCAGGGCAGTGGTTTCCACACAGCTGGGGCGAAGCACAGGGGCACCGCTGATGTCTGCCTGGGTCTGAACCAGATAGTTGTTGGCGGAAGCACCGCCGTCCACCTTCAGGTTGGACAGCTGAATGCCGGCGTCTGCCTCCATGGCGGCCAGAACATCGTTGGTCTGGTAGTTGATGGAGTCCAGGGTTGCCCGGACGATATGATACTTGTTAACACCCCGGGTCAGGCCAACCACAGCGCCCCGTGCGTAGGCATCCCAGTAAGGCGCGCCCAGACCGGTGAAGGCAGGCACCACATAACAGCCGTTGGTATCATCTACCTTTTGCGCCATGTATTCGGAATCGCTTGCGGATTCGATGAACCGCAGCTCATCCCGGAGCCACTGGATGGCGGCGCCGGCAATGAAAATGGAGCCTTCCAGAGCATAGGTAACTTCCTCCCCGATGCCCCAGGCGATGGTGGTAACCAGACCGTTCCGGGA
>JAZSHO010000026.1:0-2525 GCA_045533345.1 Faecousia sp.
GTCAGCGAGGTCGGAAGAGGAATGCGGGCGAAAAACCTACTGTTTTTAATTGCTTTTAGACTTTCTGCAACCTTTTCACAGGCGCATTCCTCACCCGTCAACTGCGTTGACACCCTCTCCCCGGGAGAGGGTATAAAAGGGTTGCACAAAATTTGAAACAGCTCGACAAATCGGAATCTAAGTAATGAAAAGGAGTCAAAATTATGGACACAAATTCTTTAGGTATGATTGAAACAAAAGGTCTCATCGGTGCCATTGAGGCAGCGGATGCGATGGTAAAGTCTGCCAATGTGCAGCTGGTGGGCAAGGAAGCCGTTGGCGGTGGCCTGGTCACCGTTATGGTTCGTGGGGATGTGGGTGCTGTGAAGGCAGCCACCGATGCTGGAGCCGCAGCAGCGGAGAAGGTGGGGGAACTGATTTCCGTCCACGTCATTGCCCGTCCCCACATGGAGGTGGATGCCATCCTGCCCAAGGGCCGCAGCGGCCACACCACTCCCGCCGCAAAGTAAATGCTCTATAACGAGGAAGCGGTTCGGGCCAACATCCGCAACCGGGATGGGAAGCGGGTATTTTACCTTGGCAAGGGGGACCAGCTGACCAGCGCCGCCCGGGACTATCTGACCCGGGAGCGGATTCCCATCCTACCGGGGGAGCAGGCAAAGCCGGAGCGGTATCGGCTCCTGTCCGGGGGCTTCACGGAAGAGAAGCCGGAGCATATGACCCATTTGAACGGCGAAGTGCTGGTGCCGAAAAACCACCCCCGGATCCTCTTCCGGGGGAAGCTGGATACTCTGGAGGCGGAGCTGATTCTCTGCCAGCTGGCGGACCCGGAACTGGTCACCCCGGTGGGGGAGGTGCTGGCTTTGGCCCGGCAGATCATCCGTTGCGATGTACTGGAAGAAAAACTCCACTGGGACAAGCTTTGCGGACTGACGGAAGGGGAGCAGCGGCACCGGAGCCACTTTCCCCAGGCGTATTACGGTCAGCCCCATTTCATGCCCTGCGCCGGGGATGGGATGGCCATTGCCCGGCTGAACCGGACCCGGTGCGCCGCCCGGGAGGCGGAACTGGCGGCAGTAGAAGCCTTCTCCGACCGGGAGGGTAACCCCACCAGGCCGGATTTGCTAAAAGCCTTGAACCGTATGAGCAGTATGCTCTATATTCTGATGATTCAATGGAAGGCGGCAAGTTGCCGCTGACAATTCGCACGTACCCGGGCGATGATCGTTACCCGTTAACACCGCCCGGTTCGTTACTGCCGAGGTAAATTGTAGTTTGCCGGGATGGCCCGGCGGCCAATTCGTTACGAACCCAGGCAGGAAACCAACGCATCCTGATTGCGCTCGACCGTTAGTGTGATAAATTATAGTTTAGCGGTACAATGCTGAATTAAGGATGTCATCGCGAGGCCCTTTAGGGCCGTGGCGATCTCCCGGTAAAACCTTTGTAATGCTATGCAGGTAATTAGATTGTACCAGGAGATTGCCACGTCGGAGCTTCGCTCCTCCTCGCAATGACATACTATTCTTACTGCAATAAACAAAAATTTACCACCGCAGTAACGTTACCGGGCGGAGTGAACGGGTAGCGTCCACCGCCGCACTGCGTGCGAATTGGCCGTGGGGCCACCCCCACACCGGGCCGAGCGGACGGGGTACGATTACCGCCGCAGTCCGTGCGCATTGGTCGTGGGGCCATCTCCACAAACAATATTTTGCCGTTCTATCTCCCTCCCCTGCCGCATAAGCTGTTCCAAAAAGGAACGGAGGGCGATGGCTATGTCAATCAAGTTTACGCAGCTGCAGTGCAAGGAAGTGATCTGCATTGCCGATGGGCAGCGGCTGGGCTTCATCACCGATGTCCAGGTGGAGGTCCCGGAGGGAAGGATCCGGGCCATCGTGGTGCCCGGTCCCTGCCGGGTGCTGAGGGTCCTGGGCCGCCACGATGACTATGTGATCCCCTGGGACTGCATCCGCCGCATCGGCCCGGACATTGTGCTGGTGGACACCAAGCCCGAGGACTGCCGGGTCCCCCGTCCCCGGCCCGGCATCGGGCCAGATAGGCCGTTTTGATTTATGCAGATATTCTAAAAATTCTTTGGAATATTTCTGAAATTTTTTGGAAAAACTACTTGCAAAATGCGCAAACATCGCATATAATGTATCGGCGTGGGTTTATGGCCCATGACATTAATAAACCACACACCCGGGGATCGGTTGCTCCAGTGTCCTTTCGGACGGGCTGCCGGGATGATCGGGGTGGAGGACAAAACAAAAGGAGAAAATTAAAATGGCTGTCGTATCTATGAAGCAACTGCTGGAAGCCGGTGTCCACTTCGGTCACCAGACCCGTCGTTGGAACCCCAAAATGGCTCCCTACATCTACACCGAGCGTAACGGTATCTACATCATCGACCTGCAGAAGACCGTTAAGAAGCTGGAAGAGGCTTACAACTTTGTCCGTGAGACTTCTGTCAATGGCGGCAACATCCTGTTTGTCGGCACCAAGAAGCAGGCTCAGGACGC
>JAZSHO010000128.1:0-18931 GCA_045533345.1 Faecousia sp.
TTACTTGTAAGGAATCATTTCCTTGATGGCGCTGACGTTGGTCTGGTCAGCGTAAGCGGTAGCGCGCAGATGGCGGGTACGCTTGGTGGTCTTCTTGGTCAGGATGTGGCTCTTGTAAGCGTGAGCTCTCTTAACCTTACCGCTGGCGGTCAGGTTGAATCTCTTCTTTGCACCACTATGGGTCTTCAGCTTGGGCATAGCAGGGTTCTCCTTCCAGTTCTTTTGTATATTAGTGTTTTTTACTTACTTGCTATTCTTGGGGGTCAGGAACATTGCCATGAAACGACCTTCCAGCTTGGGATTCTTTTCCATGTTGGCAATCTCAGTACAGGCTTCAGCAAAGTCCATCAGCAGCTTCTCACCCAGATTGGTGTGAGCCATTTCACGGCCGCGGAAGCGGACGCTGACCTTAACACGGTTGCCGTCTGCCAGGAACTTCTGGGCAGCCTTGACCTTGGTGTTGAAGTCATTGGTGTCGATGCTGGGGCTCATGCGGATTTCCTTGATTTCCACCACGCGCTGGTTCTTCTTGGCATCCTTCTCCCGCTTCTTCTGGTCGTAGCAGAATTTGGAATAGTCCATGATCTTGCACACAGGGGGGGTTGCATTGGGAGAGATCTTCACCAGGTCCATGCCCTGCTCTTCGGCCATGGCGTTTGCCTGGGCGGAAGACATGATGCCCAGCTGGGCACCGTCGGCACCGATCAGTCGAATCTCCTTGTCCCGGATTTCCTCATTGAGCTGATGATCTAACTTTGCGATGGTAAGCACCTCCAAATAAACAACAAAAAAGCGGATGCCTAGCATCCGCACATACTCGCAGCATTTCCCTATGGAAAACGTGGAATATTAACCGTTTTGCGCACTGCTTACGGTGAGGCGGATGTTCAGCCTTCTTTATTACCTGTGCATTTTAGCATGCCCCCGGGAAAAAGTCAAGGACTTTTTTAATAAAAAATTGAAAATTCATAATTGAAAATTTTGGTATCCCCTTCGGGGATGTTTTCAAATCATTCTCGAAGAGAATACCTTAATTTTCAACTTCCTTTGGAATATCTTATGCATTCCCTGGCTAGAATTATCCCACAATGGTCCCCGGGGCGCCGGTAAAAGCGGACAGGACTTCCACGGGGATGCCGTGGTCCCTGGCCAGCTCCACGCTTCGGTCGTGGAGGACCTGGGCGCCGTTTTCGATGAGGGCCAGCATCTTTTCATAGCTGATGGTCTGGAATCGGACCGCCTCCGGGAACTGCCGGGGGTCCCGGTCGTAGACCCCGTCCACATCGGTAAAAATCTGGCATTTGTCCGCTTTCAGGTATGCCGCCAGGGCCACGGCGGTGGTATCGGAGCCGCCCCGGCCCAGGGTGGTGATGTCCCCATCAGAATCTACTCCCTGGAACCCTGCCACCACCACAATTTTTCCGGCATCCAGTTCTTTCTGAATCCGTGTTGTGTCGATGTTCACAATCCGGGCGTTGCCGTGGACACCATCGGTCCGGATGCCTGCCTGCCAGCCGGTCAGACTCACTGCCGGATGTCCCAGCCGTCCGATGGCCATGGCCAGCAGCCCCGCGGACATCTGCTCCCCGGAAGCCAGGTAAGAATCCATTTCCCGGGCGGCCCGGCGGCGGTTGATTTGGGCGGCTTTTTCGATGAGTACATCGGTCATATCCCCCTGAGCAGAAACCACCGCCACCAGTTTATGGCCCTGGCCTGCCAGTTCCGTCAGCCGCCGGGCGGCGGCACGGAGCCGGCCTGTATCCCCCAGGGACGTTCCCCCATATTTTTGCACGATCAGCATAACCACACCTCCCGGCACATCCTATGTCATGCCGGGGCGAAAAGTGCCGAAGGGACAATTTATCCGCCACAACAAAAACTGCCACCCTTTCGGATGGCAGTTCTGTTTGAAATTAACCTGCAAGGACCTCGGCCTTGATGACACCGGGGAATGCCCGCAGCTGGTTCAGCAGCTCCTCCAGGGAAACGGTCATGTCCATGGTTTCCGCGGAGATGGTCAGCACGGCGGTGCCGTTGGTGGGAACGATGGAGTTGATGGTCAGAATGTTCACATTGCAGTCGGGGAAAATATCCAGCATTCTGGACAGGATGCCGGGTTCGTCATGGATCAGAAACTGAAAGGTAACGATCCGGCCGGTCATCATGTTCTGGAAGGGCAGCACAGCGTCCCGGTACTTATAGAATGCGCTGCGGCTGATGTCCGTCATGCGGGTGGCTTCATTCACGGTAGATGCTTCGCCGGTGGAAAGCAGGCGCTTGGCCTCCGCAACCTTCAGAAATACTTCGGGCAGGGCGGATGCCTCCACGATATAATACTTGGGTTTTGTAGCCATGGATGACCTCCTAAACATTTTCGTTGTCACAACTTACCAAAATTTCGCCTCATATCCTGCTTGTATTGTACCATACATTCGGGAAAATGCAAGTCCCACTCATTCCAAAAGGAGGAAAAAGCCATGGGTTCCGGTAACAAAAAAATTCTTCCCTTTTTGGGCATTTTACTAAGCCTGTGGCTCTTCGCCCGGTATCTTCTGCCCCTGTTTTTCCCCTTTCTTCTGGGTTTGGGCCTGGCGTTGACCGCCCAGCCGGTGGTGACTCTGTTTACCAAAAAGTTCCATATCCCCAGGATAATCTCCGCCGGGGTTGGGGTTTCCATGGCATTTTTTTCCATTGTCACCCTGTTTCTGCTGGTCTGCGCCTTTGCCCTTCGGGAGCTGCGATACCTGGCCGGTGTACTGCCGGATC
This sequence comes from Faecousia sp., assembly GCA_045533345.1. GTDB lineage: Bacteria > Bacillota > Clostridia > Oscillospirales > Oscillospiraceae > Faecousia. The sequence goes on from JAZSHO010000128.1 coordinate 2,767, forward strand.
TGGAGCAGACCGCCCGGTCCGGGATTTCCCTGCTGGAGGGCTGGCTGCTGGGGTTGACGGATCATTTCCCTCAAAGCATCGCACCGCTGCTGCGGCAGAATGTGGCCAACCTTTTTTCCGGCGGCACCGCCCTGCTGGACAAGGTCATCCGCTATGTACTGGGGCTGGCCGGGAGTCTGCTGACCCACATCCCGGACAGCGCACTGACCCTGGGCACCGCCCTCATCTCCGGTTATATGATATCCGCCAAGCTGCCCCGTATCCGTTTTTGGCTGGAAAAGCGGTTTCCCAAAGAAAAATGGAAGCCGGTTCTGGATGCGATTCTGCGCATCCGCACCGCCATCGGCGGCTGGCTGGTGGCACAGCTGAAGCTCAGCGGTCTGACCTTCTGTATCCTGGCGGTGGGATTTCTGCTGCTGCGGATTCCCTATGGCCTGCTGTGGGCTTTGGGGGTGGCTCTTCTGGATGCTTTCCCGGTGCTGGGGACAGGCACAGCCCTGCTGCCCTGGGCCCTGGTTTGCTTTCTGCAGGGTAACATCCCCAGGGCCATCGGTCTGCTGGGGACTTACGCAGTGGTATCCCTGCTCCGCTCTGCCCTGGAGCCAAAGCTGGTAGGGCGGCAGCTGGGGTTGGACCCGCTGGTGACACTGATGGCTTTGTACGCAGGCTATAAAGTTTGGGGCATCGGCGGCATGATCCTGGCCCCTCTTCTCACCGCCACCGCACTGCAGCTGGTACCGGAGCGAAAAGGCAAATTGTAGTTTGCCGGGATGGCCCGGCAGCCAATTCGTTACGAACCCAGGCAGGAAACCAACGCATCCTGATTGCGCTCGACCGTTAGTGTGATAAATTGTAGTTTAGCGGGCAAGGGCCCGCGGCCAATGCGAGCCTTTGGTTGATCAGTTGACCGGGACCATTGGGTGGTCGGCCCGGTTCGTTACTACAAAGGAAAATTGTAGTTTATATGAGTAGTAAAAAAGAAGTATGTCATTGCGATAAGTAGCGCACACTGGCGTGGCAATCCCCCAAACACTCCCGGAAACCATAGGGGATCACCACACCATCCTGCGGGATGGTTCGCGATGACATGCATTTTAATTAGTGCGCTAAACAATAATTTAGCTTTGCAAAAACGTTACCGGGCCGTGTGGACGGGTAGCGATCACCCCTGCACTGCGTGCGAGTTGGCCGTGGGGCCATCCCCACACCGGGCCGAGTTAACGGGTAGAGATTACCATCGGACTTGGTGCGAGTTGTCAGCGGCGACTCGCCGCCCGCCGCCGACAAATCCAATAAAATTCCCAACTGGCTATTGTACATTCCGCTCATTTTTGCTATAATATAGGGAAAATGTTATTATTGGATGTGTGTAGCTGTGAAATATGGAATTTGGAATGTGAACGAACCGGGGTCAAGCGCTGTCAATGCATTGGTAGGCAGCGGATATCCCCCTCTGGCCGCTATGATTCTGGCTGCCCGGGGCATTGAAAGTCCCAAGCAGGCCGCGGCTTACTTAGACTGCAACGCCCCCATGCCCGACCCTTTCCTCATGACCGACATGGACAAAGCCGCCGGACGGGTGGGCCTTGCCATGGCCCTTGGGGAGAAAATTGCCGTTTTCGGCGATTACGACGTGGACGGTATCACCGCCACCTGCCTGCTGACGGACTTTCTGCGCCGCCACGGGGCAGACTGCGTCAGCTATATCCCCGGACGGCTGGAGGAAGGCTATGGCCTGAACCCCATCGCCATCCATCAGCTTCACGCCGAGGGTGTCAAGCTGATCATCACCGTGGACTGCGGCATCACTGCCATCGCCGAAGCGGAGCTGTGTCGGACCCTTGGCATTGATCTGGTCATCACCGACCACCACGAATGCAAGGATACTCTGCCCTATGCCGCAGCAGTGGTGGACCCCCACCGGCCCGACGGCGGTTATCCCCACAAGAATCTTTCCGGCGTCGGCGTGGCCTTCAAGCTGGCCGCTGCCCTCTGCGGCAGCCAGGAGGAAGTGCTGGCGGAATATGCCGATATGGTCTGCCTCGGCACCGTGGCCGACGTGATGCTGCTGCAGGGTGAAAACCGGGTCTTCGTTTCCCGGGGTCTGGAATCCCTGAAAAACACCAGGCGCCCGGGCATCGCCGCGCTGATGGCAGAATGCGGCTGCATGCCCGACAATATCAGCGCCTCCTCCATCGGCTTCATGCTGGCACCCCGGATCAATGCCGCAGGCCGCATGGGTCAGATTGAACTGGCCATCCAGCTGTTCCTCACCGATGACCCCCAGCAGGCAGAAACCGTAGCCAAAGCCCTGTGCGAGCTGAATCGCCAGCGGCAGGCAGTGGAGTCTGAAATCTACCAGACCGCCATCTCCATGCTGCCTGCGGGCCAGCCTCCGGAAGCCATCGTGCTGGCAGACGAAACCTGGCACCAGGGTGTGGTTGGCATCGTGGCCAGCCGCATCGCCGAGGAATACGCCTGCCCCACCTTCCTGATCTGCCTGGACGGTGACCACGGCAAGGCCAGTTCCCGGAGCCACGGCGGCTTCAACCTCTTCGCATCTCTGACCGCTTTGTCGGATCTGCTGGAAAGCTACGGCGGTCATGAACTGGCAGCAGGCTTTACCATCACCCGCAGCAACATTCCCGAATTCCGCCGTCAGATCTGCGCTCTGGCCGCGGACCTGTACCGGGACGATACCCCCCGGACCAGTCTGGACATTGACTGCTCCATTCCTGCGGAGCTGCTGACCGTCAAGGGCATCGATTCTCTGAACATTCTGGAGCCTTGCGGCAGCGGCTGTCCCAAGCCGGTGCTGATGATGAAGAATATGACCATCGACCGCATCAGCATGGTGGGCAGCGGACGGCATATGCGGCTGCGGCTGCGCAGCGGACGGTTCGGCCTCAATGCCATTTACTTCTCCGCCACCCCCGAAACTGCCTCCATCGCTTTGGGGGATGTGGTGGACGTGGCCTTTATTCCCCAGATCAACGAATTCCGTGGGGAACGCACCGTGCAGATGAACGTGCTGGACATCCGGCCCAGCTGCGCTGTGGAATGCTCCCCCGATACCAGCGCCTACCGGGCCCTGCGGGAAAACCGCATCACCCCCGAACTGGCGGATGCCCTGTATCCCGACCGGGCAACCCTGGCTCTGGTCTGGCGGTATCTGGCCGCCTCCGGCGAACGGATGCAGGAAGGCCCCATGTGCCTGTGCCGCAAGATCGTCCGCTGGTCCGGCAAGCCCATGAGTCTGGGACAGCTGATGACCTGCCTGGATGTGTTCCGGGATGTGGGACTGCTCCAGACCCGCAAACACCATAAGTACATCACCATTCATTTGACCCCCGGCCCCCAGAAGGCCGACTTGAATGAAAGTCAAACCCTGCAGCAGCTGCTGCGGGCGAAAGAGAGCTGATCTAAGTGGAAACTTTTGAAGAACATTATGCCTCTATGCGCGCCACCATCCAAAAGCGCATGCCCGGCGCGGATATGGAACTGATCGATAAGGCCGTGGAATACGCCAACGTCAAGCACAAGTTCCAGAAGCGCAAGGACGGCTCCCCCTATATCATCCATCCCCTGGCCGTGGCAGAAATCGTCACGGAAATGGGTCTGGATATGGACGCCATTTTAGGCTCCCTGCTCCACGACTGCATCGAGGACACCGATGCCTCCCATGAGGATATTGAAAAGCTCTTCGGCACCACCGTTGCCGAGCTTGTGGAAGGTGTCACCAAGCTGACCCGTGCCAATTTTTCCAGTTCCGAGCAGGCCCAGATGGAAAACCTGCGAAAAATGTTCATGGCCATGAGTAAGGACATCCGGGTGGTGCTGATCAAGATCGCCGACCGGCTCCACAATATGCGGACCATGCAGTACCAGACTCCGGAAAAGCAGGTAAAAAAGTGCCGGGAGACCATGGACATCTATGCCCCCCTGGCTCACCGCCTTGGTATGCAGAAGATCAAATGGGAGCTGGAGGATACCTCCCTGCGGTATCTGGCCCCCCAGGAATATGAAGAAATCACCTCCTACCTCCAGGCCCACCGGGAGCAGGATGAGATGTTCATGCATACCATCCAGGACAAGATCACGGAACGCCTCAGTGCCATGGGCATCCGGAGCAAGACCTATGGCCGGATCAAGCACGTTTACTCCATCTACCGGAAGATGCAGACCCAGGGCAAGTCCATGGACGAGCTGTACGACATCTATGCTTTCCGGTGCGTGGTGGACACCATCCCCGACTGCTACAACGTTCTGGGCCACATCCATGACCTGTTCAACCTGGTCCCCGGACGGTTCAAGGACTATATCTCCACCCCCAAGCCCAACATGTACCAGAGCCTGCACACCACCGTCATCGGCAAGCAGGGTATTCCCTTTGAGGTGCAGATCCGTACCTGGGAGATGCACGAAACTGCCGAATACGGTATCGCGGCCCACTGGAAATACAAGCAGGGCACCGGCGGCGGCAGTGAAAAGGACTTCGAGTGGGTCCGCCGTCTGCTGGAAACCCAGCAGGATTCCGACGCGGAAGAATTCGTCCAGTCCATGAAGATCGACATGTTCGACGACGAAGTCTTCGTCTACACCCCCAGAGGCCGGATCGTTTCCCTGCCCAACGGCTCCACTCCCATTGACTTTGCCTATGCCATCCATTCCGGTGTCGGCAATGCCATGATCGGCGCCAAGGTCAACAACCGCATTGCCAACATCGACTGCACCCTGAAAAACGGTGACATCGTGGAGGTTCTGACCTCCAAGAGCGCCAAGGGTCCCAGCCGTGACTGGCTGAATATCTGCAAATCCAACCAGGCCCGCACCAAGATCAAGCAGTGGTTCAAGAAGGAAAAGCGGGAAGAAAATGTTATCCATGGCCGCTCCTCCTTCGAAGCCGAAATGAAGCGGGTGGGTCTGCCCCTCAGCATCACCGTGGATCCGGAAGTTTCTCCCCACCTGCTGAAGAAGCTGAGCTTCGACAACTGGGAGGACATGTACGCCGCCATCGGCTACGGCGGTCTTACCGCCACCAAGGCCGTGGGCCGGATCCGGGACGATATCACCCGGGCCCTGAAGCAGCAGAACGCGGAAAAGGCCAACATGAATCCCCTGCGGATGCGGCCCGATTCCGAGGCTGTCCTGCGCAACCGCCACGCGGTCAACGGCGTCATCGTGGAGGACATTGACTCCTGCATGATCAAGTTCGCCAAGTGCTGCACCCCCGTTCCCGGAGATGCCATCATTGGCTTTATCACCAAGGGCTTCGGCGTATCCGTTCACCGGGCCGACTGCCCCAATGCCCAGAACCGGGACGAGCCTCACCAGGCCGCCCGCTGGGTCCGTACCCGCTGGGCCACAGAAGAGGACCAGCCCTTCGAAACCACCCTGGAGCTGGACTGCATCACCCGTGACGGTCTGCTGCTGGATGTGGCAACGGTCATGACCACCGCCCGGGTCCGGGTGAAGGAGCTGAACGGCCGGGACCTGCCCGGCGGCCGCTCCAACTTCATCGTCCGCTTCGAGGTCAAAAACGTGGCCGAGCTGGATGCCATCCGCACCAAACTGATGAACATCCGGGACGTGGTGGGCTCCCGCCGGGGACAGAATTAACCATCCTGTCATCGCGAACCAGTGACCGATGTCACTGGTGTGGCGATCCCCCAAACACGCCCGAAGACCATAGGGGATTGCCACGTCGCCCCTGTTAGGGGCTCCTCGCAATGACATACATCTTTTTCAGTAAGGAGCGTAACTATGCGTGCTGTACTCACTCGCGTTTCTTCCGCTTCCGTCACCATTGACGGTGAGGTTGTGGGCAAAATCGGCAAGGGTTTTCTGATTCTGCTGGGCGTGGGCCCGGAGGATACGGAAAAAGAATGCCGGTATTTGGCCGAAAAGGCCCTGGGTCTTCGGGTGTTTGAAGACGAAAACGGCAAGATGAACTTAGGACTGGATGCCGTGGGCGGCGAAGTGCTGGTGGTCAGCCAGTTCACCCTTTATGGCAACTGCCGCAAGGGCCGCCGCCCCAGCTTCACCGATGCCGCCGGTCCCGAACTGGGTAACCGGTTGTACGAAAAGTTCCTGTCCATCTGCGAAGAACTGGGCTATCCCCCTCAGCACGGTCAGTTCGGTGCCGATATGAAGGTAGCCTCCGTCAATGACGGCCCTGTGACCCTCATTCTGGATACGGAGCAGCTGATGGACACACCCAGAAGAAATGGATAAATGCAAAATGCAGAATGCCGGATTGTCTTCATTTTGCATTCTGCATTCTGCATTTCATCTGCAAGGAGGTAAGCTTATGTTGAAAATCCATACCCTCCCCCTTGGGTCTTATCAGACCAATTGCTACATCATTCATGAGGAAAATTCCAAGACCTGCTGTGTCATCGACCCGGGCTACACCCCTGAGGTTGTACTGGACAAGGCAGAGGATTTAGGCCTGACCATCGAGGCCATTCTGCTGACCCACGGCCATTTTGACCATGTAGGCGGCGTGAAGCAGATTGCCGCGGAAACCGGCTGCGATGTGTACCTCTGCGCCGAAGACCTTTCCATGCCTCCCATGATGACCGCAGGCAAGCTTTATTACACCAAAACCTACGGTGAGGGCAGTCAATTGCATCTTGCCGGACTGGACGTCGGTGTTCTGCATACCCCCGGCCACACCCCCGGTTCCGTTTGTCTGATTGCGGAGAATCATATGTTCTCCGGCGATACCCTGTTCAGCGGCTCCTGTGGCCGTACCGACCTGCCCGGCGGAAGCTGGGCCACCATCTTGAAATCTCTTCGCCGCCTGGCCGACCTGGAAGCCAACTACTGGGTCCACCCCGGCCACGGAGAATCGACCACTTTGGCCGAAGAAAAGCGGTATAATCCCTATATGAAATAATTTTTGCAACCATATTAATTTAAACGCATGTCATTGCGAGCCAGTCCGCAGACTGGCGTGGCAATCCCCTAAGGTTTCCGGTATATCCAGGGGATCGCCACGTCGCCGCCTTAAAGCGGCTCCTCGCGATGACAGCATTATTGAGGAAACTCTATGAAACTGACACTCATCGGTCATGATGACCGTTACGCGGTGGAGCAGCTGCAGATGGCGCTGTTCTCCACCTCTTTTGACGGGGAAGCCGTTTCTGCCCTCCATCGGGGCAAAACCTGGCTCACCGCCAATGCCAAAATCACCTTAAACGGCAAAACCGTCACCGCCTCCCGCCGCCTCAAAGCCGCGGAGGAAACGGTGCGGCTCCGCCGCCGTGCTTTGCAGCAGAGTTACTACCTGGCTGCCATCCAGCTGCTGCCCGATTTGCCTGCCTGGGGTGCTCTGGCCGGAGTCCGGCCCACCAAAATCACCACCAAGCACATGCTGGAAGGGGGTACTCCCAAGTCCGCGGAGAAGCTGATGAAGGACGTGTACTACGTCACCCCCGAGCGGCGGAAGCTGGCTGTGGATTGCTCCACCTCCACCGTCAAGGCGGCGCATCTGCTGAATCCCAACGACGTATCCCTGTACGTGGGCATTCCTTTCTGTCCCACCCGGTGTACATACTGCAGCTTCGTAAGCCGCACCATCGGCAAAAAGACGGAGCTTTTGAACCCTTACCTCGCCGCGCTGATGAGAGAGCTGGAGGTCACGGGCAAGCTGCTGAAAGAATCCGGCAAAACCATACGGACCATCTATATCGGCGGCGGTACCCCCACCACCCTTTCCACCCCCCAGATGGCGGACCTGCTGGATGCCATTCAGGGCTCCTTTGACATGAGCCGCTGCATCGAATTCACCGTGGAGGGCGGTCGCCCTGACACCCTGGATGCCCTGAAACTGCGGACCATCCGGGAACACGGCGCAGACCGGATGAGCATCAACCCCCAGACCATGGAGGACCATGTGCTCCGGGCCTGCGGACGGCCCCACAAGGCTGCGGATGTGGTAAGAGCCTATCACGAGGCTGTGGACGCAGGCTTCAAGGCCATCAACATGGATCTCATCGCCGGTCTGCCCGGGGACAGCGTGGAAGGCTTTCAGCGTTCTCTAGATGCGGTGGCCGCTCTGGACCCCGCCAATATCACCGTACACACCCTGGCGCTGAAAAAAGGCGCGGACCTGTTTGAAAAGCGGGAGAATCTCCCCAGCTTCGAAGAAGCCGCCAAGATGGTGGCCTATGCCAACGAAACCCTCCGTGGCTTACACTACAAGCCCTACTACCTGTACCGGCAGAAATATATGTCCGGTTCCTTTGAGAACGTAGGCTGGAGCCGGGACGATTTGGACTGTCTGTACAACATCTACATGATGGAAGAGGTCCACACCATTCTGTCCTTAGGTGGCGGCGGCATGAACAAGGTCAATCTCCCCGACGGCAGCTTACAGCGGTTCCACAACCCCAAATTCCCGGAGCAGTACATCGAAATGATTGACGATGTATGTAAGCAAAAGGAAGAAATGTTTACCCTTATGAGAGAGTGAAGCGTGAAGAGTGGAGTGTGGAGAGATCCTCCCATAACTTCACTCTCCACTCTCCAAACTCCACACTTTTTGAAAGGAAGTATCAAAATTGGATACTCTTATCTCCAACGTCACCGTTGTGACTATGAATCCCAAAATGGACGTGCTCTTCGGCGCCTACATTGGCATCGCCGAGGGCAAGATCGTTTCCATTGAAAAATCCGCTCCCGCGGAGCCGCCCAAGACCATCATCGACGGCACCGGTATGGTGGCTGTCCCCGGCCTTGTAAATTGCCACACCCATCTGGCTACCTCTGCCCTGCGGAGCCTCACAGATGACCTCAGCAGCACCGAGGCCCTGGAAGCCCTGCTCCAGAAGGAAGCCAAAATGGACTCCCGGGCTGCCAAGGCCGCCGCGCTGCTGTCCATCGCCGAGTGCCTGCGCTTCGGCATCACCTCCGTTTCCGACCTGTACTACTACCCCAACGCCACCGCCGAGGCTGTGGCGGAATCGGGCATCAAGGCAAATCTGGCTCTTTCCAGCTATCGCTTCATCGACCACAACGAGGATTTCGACTTTGAAACCGACGAGCAGTGCCGGGAGCTGGTGAAAGTTGTGGACAAGTGGCACGGCTATGACAACGGACGCATCAAAATCGATGCGGGCATCTACGCTGAGTACACCAGTAACTACAAGCTCTGGGAAGCCCTGGCAGGCTACGCCTGTGAGAAGGGCATCGGCATGCAGCTGCATCTGGCAGAAACCCGGGAGGAAGTGGATTCCTGTCTGGACCGGACCGGTATGGGTCCCGGTGAGCTTCTGAACTGTCATAATCTCTTTGCCGTTCCCGCAACTGCCGCCGGTTGTACATATCTGGAGGAGCAGGAGCGTAAACTCCTTGGTAAGAAGAAAGTTTCCGCTGTGGCCACGCCCCTCACCGCCTGGAAGCAGGGTCTGGCCTCCACCCCCATTCTGGAGAGTGTCAAGTCCGGCATGAATGTGGCTCTGGGCACCGGCGGTGCCATGGAATGCGGCAACCTGGACATGTTCGAGGTGATGCGCTTCGCGGCTGTTTCTGCCCGGAAGGAAAGCGGCAATGCCGCCGCTCTGCCTGCCTCCGCCGCATTGATGATGGCCACCGTTACCGGTGCCCAGGCCCAGAGCCGTGCCGCTGAGTGCGGCCAGATCGCTGTGGGCATGGACGCGGACATTGCTCTGGTGGACTTCTCCGCCCCCCATCTGATGCCCTGCCACAATGTGCTGAACGGTCTTGTGTTCAGCGCCAAGGGCGGCGACGTGGCCCTAACTATGGTCCGGGGCAAGATCCTCTACCAGAACGGCCGCTTCCCCACCATTGATTTAAAGCACGTAGTGGAAGAATTGACCGAGTACGCAATCCCCACATTGTTTGCCGAAAAGTAAGGAGCCTACTTATGTCGCAATCTCAAAAAAAGCAGAATTTCCTCCAAGGCACCGCGCTGCTTGCCATGGCTACCGCCATTGTCAAGGTTATCGGTGCTTTGTATAAGATTCCCCTCAACGCCATCATCGGCGAACAGGGCTTCGGCTATTTCAATACCGCATACGAAATTTATAACGTGCTTCTGATGATCTCCACCGCAGGCCTGCCTGTGGCCATGAGCCGCATGATCTCCCAGGCCAGCTCCCTGGAGCATTACGGCCAGGTTCGGCGAATCTATGCCACCGCCCGGGGCATTTTCCTTGGCCTGGGCATTGCAGGCACCTTACTCATGACCCTGTTCTGCCGTCAGCTGGCCATTTTCCAGAACCAGCCCGATGCCTGGTTCGCCATCGGGTGCCTGGGTCCCTGCTGCCTGCTGATCTGCCTCATGAGCACCTTCCGTGGTTTCTTCCAGGGCCAGAGCAATATGCTGCCCACCTCCATTTCCCAGGTGCTGGAGGCGGTCACCAAGCTGATCGTGGGCATCGCCGCCGCTGTGATTCTGCTGAAGGTCACCGGGGAAATCCCCATGGCCGCCGGCGGCGCCATTCTGGGTGTCACCGCCAGCTGCCTGGTATCCAGCTTCTATCTTTTCGGCATCTTCCGCAAGCGCTTTGCGGAGCTTCCCACCACCGGAGAAGAAGTGGATTCCTTTGCTTCCACCGCTAAGGGCCTGCTGGTCATTGCCATTCCCATCACCATCGGTTCCGCCGGTCTGCAGATTCTGACCATGCTGGAAACCAAGCTGTACATGGGCCAGCTGCTGGGCCTGGGCTACACCCAGAAGGAAGCAGATACCATGAAGGGCATCTACAACATGACCCAGACAATTTTCAACATGCCCTGTGCCTTCATTACCCCTATCACCATTTCCATCATCCCCGCCATCACCGCCCAGCTGACCACCGGCGATCAGCACGGTGCCAAGGCAACGGAGGAATCCGCCGCCCGGATCATGGGCCTCATTTCCATGCCCTGTGCCTTCGGTCTGGCAGTGCTGGCAGAGCCTGTCACCGCTCTGCTGGGCGGCTACCAGGGGGAAAAGCTGGCACTGGCCACTTCCCTCATGACAGTGCTGGGACTTTCCATCATCTTCAACGCCATCGTACTGGTGACCACCGCCATCATGCAGGCCCACGGCCACGCAGGCCGTCCTGTGGTGAATATGTTCATCGGCGGCCTGCTGAAGCTGGTGGCTGTGTACGTCCTCACCGGCAATCCCTATTTTGGTATCCTGGGTACCCCCATCGGCACCTTCGCCTGCTACATTGCCATTTCCCTGCTGAACATCGCCTCCATCCGTTCCCTGGTGGAAAATCCCCCGGCCATCCTCAAGAATGTTATCCGTCCCTTCCTAGCCGCCGCCTTCATGGGCCTTCTCACCTGGCTCAGCTGGATGGGTCTGAAGAAAATCGGCATCGACAGCCGTCTGATCCTCTGCGGCGCTCCCATTGTGGTGGGCGTGGTTACCTACTGCTTCGCGGTACTGAAGCTGAAGGCCATCACCCGGGAGGACTGCCTGCTTCTGCCCAAGGGCGAAAAGATTGCGAAACTGCTGAAATTGTGATATTTTTTCAAAAATATCTTGCAATTCCTCTGGAATTATGTTAATCTAAAAACCCATTTGAGAAGACAGGAAGAGAGGAATTTCCAGTATGAATAAAACCGAACTCATCGCCATCGCCGCAGAAAACGCAGGTCTGACCAAGAAGGACACCGAGCGGGTTCTCAACGCCGCCATCGACGCTATCACCGCATCCCTGGTAAAGGGTGAAAAGGTCCAGCTCAGTGGCTTCGGCACCTTCGAAACCAAGGCCCGGGAAGCCCGCGTGGGCCGCAACCCCCACACCAAGGAAGCCATCGAAATTCCCGCCACCCGGGTTCCTTCTTTCAAGGCCAGCAAGGCTCTGAAAGACAACGTTGCTAAGTAAGCCATGCGTCTGGACAAATATCTGAAGGTATCCCGGCTGATCAAGCGCCGGACCGTGGCCAACGAAGCCTGCGACAACGGGCGCATCAGCGTCAACGGCCGTGTGGTAAAAGCCAGCTATGATGTGAAGGTTGGCGACCGGATCGAAATTTCCATGGGTACACGGACTGTGGCTGTGGAGGTCCTGGAGGTTGCCGACAACGTCCGCAAGGACGATGCCGCAGGAATGTACAAAGAAGTATAAAAAGAGTGGAAAGCCGAGGCTTTCCACTCTTTTTGCATATTCTCTTCTAATGTAAGAAAATTGTGTCATTGCGAGGCACGAAGTGCCGTGGCAATCTCCTGGTAACATCCAAATTTCTGCATCGCAGGACCAATGTTTTACCGGGAGATCGCCACGGGCCAAAAGGCCCTCGCGATGACAATCTTCATTTCACATTGTGCAAAAATCATTCATCTGCCCATCTTCGTGTACTGCTTTTCCAGCAGGTTCCGCAGGGGGACGAACAGCACCAGGGCAATGACGAAATTTCCGGCGCAATGGGCGATGTCAAAGGGAATTCCCGACACCCACTTGGTCACGGCATAGCCGAAGCCGCCGATGAAGATATCCACAATGCCGCACAGGGCGCCAAACAGCAGTCCAAAGGCCCCCGACAGCAATGCCCATCCGAAAGGATGCCGCATCGTCCGAAGAAAAGACGCAGCAACCGCCAGCACCGCCCAGATATACAGATAATTGATGTTCCACAGGCTGATACCGTAGAACAAAATTTCCATCACCACATACAGATACACGGGATAGACCCACTTCCAGCCAAAGGTCACCGCAAAGAGCATGACCATGAGGCTCACCGGCTCAATATTGGGCAGGAAGCTCATGACGTACTTGGCTGCGAAGGTCATGGCGCCCAAAACCGCAAAGAGGACCATTTCCCGGACGCTGATGGTAAAATCAGAACGTTTCATATACCAGCTTGTACACTCCGCCGTCGGTCAGCACAATGCCTGCGGCACTGGTGGTAGCATATTCTTCCCCTTCGTACAGAGCCCAGTAGGCGCTGTCCACAGCCCAGTCGGCGGTGACACCGTCCACGGATTCAATGGTGAAGCCATATTCCTCGGACGTATATCCCGTTGCCAGTTCCTTTTCCAGCAGCAGGTCTGCCAGGAACTCCGCATCGGTATCATACTGCAATTCTTTCTGGGTGCCGTCCTTGTGAACGATAACGATGGTCACATTCTTGCTGCCTTCCACCGCCTGAGGGCGGGTAGAAACGTATGCCACGGCCATAAGGGCAACCACCAGAACCAGAGCAACAACGGCGATAACTATTTTTTTGTTTTTCATGTTAAAAACCTCCAAAAAATCAAGATGGCTGCGGCATCCATAGAGGATGCCGCAGCCGTTTTTCTGCGACAAGCACATTTCCGTAATCGCGCGGAAATGGGAGAATCCAATGCGTAGGTCTTCTGACTCATGCCTTGCGGGGGACTGCTTTCCCGCGGTGAAGATCAGCCTTCCCAGTTGTCACCAGTGGCCGGCTTTCGCCAAAGATCTTCCCATCAACACATACAGCGGCGGTACCGTCCGGGATTCGCACCCGGTTATCTTGTTCAGCATCCCCGGTTCAGCGCCGGGTCTGCCACGCAATGGGTTATCAAATTGTCGGGAATATTGTAGCACGTTACGCACTGCAATGTCAAGGACGATAAGTTTTTTGCCTGGCGGCAAGTCCTGCAATTTATCTCAACACCAGCAGAAAGGGAACCAGCATCCGAATCGGCTGCAGCAAATATTCGCCAGTACACAAAGGAAGAAGCTGCTGCAGGGATCGCCGCCAAAGGTGAAGCCACGGAAATTCCCGGCGCTTTCCCGGTAGGCAGTGCCGCCGTTTTCCATGCGGCTCAGCACATCCAGATATTCCGGGTTGTCCGGTTCCATGCTGACGGCCTTGCGGATATGCTCCATGGCGGTGACCTGGTTGCCCAGGCCGTCGTTGGCCAGGGCGCTGAGGTAATACCATCGGGCGTTCCGCTGGGTGCTGTTGCTCAGGATATTCAAAGCCTCCCCATAACGCCCAAACATAATGTACTGATATGCCGCCTGGCAGTATTGATCGTCGGAGTAGGTCTGACGGCGGTAGCCTCCGAAAGGATCGTAGCCATAGCCGCCGTAACCACCCTGGCCGGGCTGCCGGAACTTCTCCGGGTTCTTGATCTGCTCGTAGGCCGCATTGACCTCCTGCATCTTCCGGGCAGCTTCCGCGTCGCCGGGGTTCAGGTCCGGGTGGTATTTCTTTGCCAACAGGCGGTATGCCCGCTTGATTTCGTCATCCGATGCATCGGGGCTGACCCCCAGCACCTTGTAAGGATCCTGGATCATGTGCGATCCTCCTTCTTTCTGCTTCCTCTGTAACTGACCCATACGCCGCTGTAGAGGATGTTGTCCAGCAGCTTCTTATCCTGGACCAAGGGCAGCTTTTCAAAGCCGGAGGTACACCGTCCCATGGTCAGCACCAAATATTCCTCCCAGCGGTCCGGGTTCTTTCCGTCACCCATAGCCAGCCAGGGGTTGTATTTTTCTTTTTTTGTATCCTTATCATAGTCCATGGCCGCGTCCAGCAGGTAAATAAACCGGCCCAGGGCCTGGCCCATCTGCCGCAGCGTGGGCGCCCACATATCCTCTTTATAAACCAGAAGCTCCGCCATCAGATCGCCAAATACACCTGCCGGCAGGTCCGGGTTGGCACAGTTCTCCTTTTCCAGAGCGGACAATTTGTGCAGGCAGTCTTTGATGGCACCGCACTGCCGGGGCCAAGCTTCTTCGATGGCGGGCAAGGTTTTTTCCAGATTGTCCGCCATGAGTTTGGCAGCATGTTTCTTATCGTCCTGCCAGTCGTCCAGGCAGTTGTAGTAGGCCAGGGCCACATTCATGTCGGCGCAATAGCGGATAATGTCATTGTCCACCCAGGGGCGGCGCTTGATGGGATGGGTAAGGCAGTGATTCTTGCCCGACGTTTCCTCGGGCTCATACAGGCTCATGAGCAGCAGCCCCAGGAAGGCCATGTCGTAGCTTAATCCCAGCCGGGCAATCTGACCCGACCGGATGCGAATCTGCCGGCAGATGCCGCAGTAGACGCTGCCATAGCGGTCCTGCTCTTCCTTCGTCAGTTCTTTCCAGTTGGCGCTGACATAACCGAACATGCCCATCCCTCCTTTTCTATTCTATCTTAAGAATCAGATATGAACAAGGCGTAAATAGCCTAAAAATTTACAATTTTTCTACATTTTAGCGTTCCATCAGATATCGGTTCAGGGCGCCGCCGTAAAACAAAATGGCCATGCAGCAGTACAGCCACAGCATGCTTAAGGCCACGGTGTACACGCTGCCGTAGACATTGGCATAGCGGTTAAAATGCTCCACATACACGGAAAACCCCTCCGAAAACACCATCCAGCCCAGGGACGAAAACAGTCCCCCCGGCAGGCTTTCCCGGAAGCGGTTGCGGCGGTTCGGCAGCACCATAAACATCAGCGTGAAGATCAGCGTCTGGACAAACAGCAACAGAAAGAACCGCAGGTCCAGAAAGTCCGTCAGAAAAATCAGCAGCGGATGGTCGATCATGGTCAGCAGACTGATGAGGGAATTGCCGAACACGTGCAGTCCCAAAGTCAGCAGCAGCACCAGAAAAAACACAAAGGTATACAGCACGCTGATGCCCCGGATATAAAAATAACCCCGGTCCTCCGCCGCCCCATAGACGGCATTCAGCCCCATCAGCAGGCCGTAAATCCCCCGGCTGGCAGACCACAGGGCCGTCACCGCAGATAGCCCCACAATGGCCCCGGAGGTATTCTGCCAGGTGCTGAACACCAGCTCCTCCGCTCCGTCGGTTAAGGCCTCCGGCAGAAAGTCCACCAGAAGCTCCGTCAAATGCTCCACCGTCAGTCCCGTGTAGCGCAGCAGTCCCAACAGCAGAAGCAGCGCCGGGAACACCGACAGCACGATGAAGTAGCCCGTGTTGGCCGCGTGCAGCGGAATCCGCAGCCCCTGTACCCGCCGGACAAGATGCACCGTCTTCCCGATGAGGCCCCCTTTTGGAAATTCCATTTGTGGTATCCCCCCTTCCAAAAGGATTGCCCAGGGAAAACCTGTTGATACGGTTGTCAGATAAATTATTGTTGTGGTTATCGGCTTTAATCAGCACGTATAGCATAAAGACCAAAGAAGCAGTTGTCATCCTGAGCGAGCATCAGCGAGTCGAAGGATCTTGGCACCGAATATACTGCAAATGTGGACGAAATGCGTAG
>JAZSHO010000174.1:0-3442 GCA_045533345.1 Faecousia sp.
CCACGCAGGGGGTTGACACCGCAGCCGTACTTGCCGATCTTGCCACACAGCAGGGCCAGGTTGGAGGTGCCCATAACGCCTTCAGTACCGGTGGTGTGCTGGGTAACGCCCATAGCATAGTAGATACCGGCCTTATCTGCCTTGGCATACAAGCGGGCAGCCTTCTTCAGTTCTTCCGCATCGATGTTGCAGATCTTGGCCACCACCTCGGGGGTGTAGTCCTTGACGACTTCCACCAGCGCTTCGTAACCCTCGGTGCGCTCGTCAATGTACTTCTGGTCCTGGAGACCTTCGGAAATGATGACGTTCATCATACCGTTGAACAGTGCCACATTGGTACCGGGCTTGATCTGCAGGAATACGTCGGCCTCCCGGCACAGGGGGATCCGGCGGGGTTCGGCGACAATGATCTTGGCGCCCTTCTTCTTGGCCTGGCGGATCAGAGAACCGATGACGGGGTGGGTCTCAGTGGTGTTGGAGCCAGTGACGAAGACCACATCCTGATCAGCAGCTTCGGCGATGGAGTTGGTCATAGCGCCGGAACCCAGGGTGATGGCAAGGCCTGCTACGGTGGAAGCATGGCACAATCTGGCGCAGTGGTCTACGTTGTTGGTGCCGATGGCGGCGCGCATCATCTTCTGGAAAACGTAGTTGTCTTCGTTGGAGCAGCGGGCGCTGGAGAGACCGGCCAGTGCATCGGCGCCGGATTCTGCCTTGATGGTGCCGATCTTATCGGCGATGAGGCGGATGGCTTCCTCCCAGCTTGCTTCGGTCAGAACACCGTCCTTGCGGATCAGAGGCTTGGTCAGGCGGTCCTTGTGGTTGATGAAGTTATAGCCGAACTTGCCCTTGACGCACAGAAGACCCTTGTTGGCCTCGCCATACAGAGGCTGGGCACCAACCACCATGTCGTCCTTCACAATCAGATCCAGCTGACAGCCGACACCACAGTAGGTGCAGGTGGTGGGGACCTTTTTGGTCTCGAAAGCGCGGTAACGGACCTTGCTCTTGGGAAGCAGCGCACCCACGGGACAGACGGAGACGCAGTTGCCGCAGGAGACACAGTTGGTGCCGCGGATCAGCTGGTCGAAGGGAGTGGCGATCTTTGCCTTGAAGCCGCGGTTCACGATGCCGATGGCGGCTTCGCCGTGGAGCTTCTGGCACACATTTACGCAGCGCTGGCAGAGAATGCACTGCTGGGGATTATAGGTAAAGAATTCGTTGGAATCGTCGATGGGGTAGTCGTTCTTCACACCCTCAAAGCTGGTCTTTTCTACGCCGTACTCATAGCACAGGTTCTGCAGCTGGCATTCGCCGTTCTTGGCGCAGCTGAAGCAGTCGGCAGTGTGGGTAGAGAGCATCAGATCCAGCACGGAGCGTCTGGCCGCAATGACCTTTTCGGACTTGGTGAAGATCACATTGCCTTCGGCCACGGGGGTGGAGCAGGCGGTGAACAGTTTGGGATTGCCCTGGATCTCCACCAGGCAGATCCGGCAGGAAGCCTCGGGGGTCAGATCCTTCAGGTAGCAAAGGGTGGGAATCTCGATTCCTACACTTTGGGCGGCCTGCAGGATGGTACTGCCTTCCTGAACCTGCACATTGATGCCGTCAATTGTTATATTCAGCATAATTTCCTCCTAATATGTGTACATTTCGGGTTCATACTATCAACGCATTATAAGCGGTGGACTACAAAAAACCAATAAGATTACAGCATTTTATCTATAGGATTAACCTATGAATACTCCAAAACTTCTCCAGAGTATTCATAGAATTAAACTATAAATAAAATATTGGAATCTTATTGGTTTTGATATGCCCCGGTGGTATTATCTTCCTAACATAAAGACAATCCGGCTATTTTTAAGGGATTTTCCGGAAAAAACGTCCCCCAAAATACGGCTTGGACCGGACACCACCGGAATTGACGGGTGTCCGGGGCTTTTTTGTGATTATAGAAATTCAGGAGGTTAATTATGGCTCATATCAGCGAGGCCGGTGTCAAAAAGATTTGCGAAATCTGTGACCGCTATGCAAATGAAAAGACACCCCTGATGATGATCCTCAGCGACATTCAGAACGAATACGGTTATATTCCTCTGGAGGTTCAGCAGATCGTTTCCCAGAAGACCGGAATTCCCGTGGCAGAGATTTACGGTGTTGTCACCTTTTATTCCTTCTTCTCCCTGGAACCCAAGGGTAAGTACATCATCGGCTGCTGCCTGGGTACTGCCTGCTACGTCAAGGGTGCCCAGCAGATCATCGACAAGTTCTCTGAGATCCTGGGTATCCGGGCCGGTGAGACCACAACCGACGGCCTGTTTACCATCGATGCCCTGCGCTGCATCGGTGCCTGCGGCATTGCTCCCGCCGTTTCCATCAACGGTAAGGTCTATCCCAAGATGACTGTGGATAAGGTGGCTGCTGTGGTGGAAGAATACCGCGCCAAGGAGGTTTGAGATATGAAAAATTTTGCTGAACTGGATGCCAAAATCTGTTCCTGCACCAGCGCTTTGAATGCCAAACTGGAGGGTACCAACGGCAAGCGGGCCATCCTGCTGTGCGGCGGTACCGGCTGCCTGTCCTCCAACTCCATGGATATCAAGGGTAAGTTCGATGCGCTGGTGGCTGAGCATAACCTGGGCGACAAGGTCACCGTCAACACCGTGGGCTGCTTCGGCTTCTGCTCCCAGGGTCCTTTTGTAAAAATCCTGCCGGAGGATACCCTGTACCGCCTGGTCAAGCTGGAGGATGTTGAGGAGATCTTCAATACCGATATTCTGGGTGGTCAGATCGTGGAGCGGCTCCTGTATGTAGAGCCTCTCACCGGCGAAAAGGTTG
Source organism: Faecousia sp. (assembly GCA_045533345.1). Classification (GTDB taxonomy): domain Bacteria; phylum Bacillota; class Clostridia; order Oscillospirales; family Oscillospiraceae; genus Faecousia. Next base: position 2,842 of record JAZSHO010000174.1, read on the forward strand.
CCAAGCAGGACGATATCAATTTCTATAAGAAGCAGCGCCGGATCGCCCTGCACGGCGGCGGTGTCATCAATCCCGAAGACATCAACGAGGCTATGGGCTATGGTGCGTTCCAGGGCCTGAAGCGGGCGCTGGGTATGGACCGCAAGGCTGTTATCGATGAAGTGCTGGCCTCCGGCCTCCGGGGCCGCGGCGGCGGTGGTTTCCCCACCGGCAGAAAGTGGATGTTTGCCTACGGCTCCCAGAGCGATCAGAAGTATGTGGTCTGCAATGGTGACGAGGGTGACCCCGGTGCCTTTATGGACCGCTCCATCCTGGAGGGCAACCCCTATGCTGTCATCGAGGGCATGATGATCGCAGGCTACGCCATCGGCGCATCCGAAGGCTATTTCTATGTCCGTGCCGAGTATCCCATTGCCGTGAACCGCCTGCGCAATGCCATTCGCCAGATGAATGAAGTGGGCGTTCTGGGCAATAATATTCTGGGTACCGGTTTCAATTTCCAGGCTCATATCCGCCTGGGCGCAGGTGCATTCAACTGCGGCGAAGAAACTGCTCTGCTGAGCCCGGTCCGGGGCAAGCGGGGTATGCCCCGTCCCCGTCC
>JAZSHO010000118.1:0-12018 GCA_045533345.1 Faecousia sp.
TGGGCGCTGTGAAGGTTGTGACTGTGAAGATTCCCGGTTCTGATGCAGGCAAGCTGCGCCAGATGGGCGACGTGCTGCGGGATAAGGACGCTTCCGTTGTTGCCGTTCTGGCTTCTGCCGGTGCCGATAAGGTCACCTTCCTGGCTGTCTGCGGCAAGGATGCTGTTAAGGCCGGTGTCAAGGCCGGTGAGATCGTCAAGCACGTCTGCACTGTCTGCGGCGGCAATGGCGGCGGTAAGCCCGACTCCGCAATGGGCGGCGGCAAGGATGCCTCCAAGATGGACGAGGCTCTGAATTCCGTGGCCGATTTCGTTGCAACCAAGGTTTAATATTCATTGGGGCGCTGCCGCAGGGCGGCGCCCCTTTTCCACAAGAGAGAAAGGGGGAAACATCCATGCGCAAACTCATGTGGTTTACCATCGGCTTTGGCGCCTGCTGCGGCCTGTGCGCCTATGGGCTGCCGAAAGGATGGATGCTTCCCGGTTTCTTTTTCCTGTTGGCACTTTGCCTGCTGTTCCTTTTGTTTGCGGACAGATGGAAAGTATTACGCGCTGTTAGTATTCTTTTCCTTGGCTGCGCGGTGAGCCTGGGCTGGTTTCACCTGTTTTCTCAAAATTATCTATCCTATGCAGTATTTCTGGACGGAAAGGAACGCTTGTCGGAGATCACTGTCACCGATTACAGCTACGAAACCGACTATGGAATCGGCGTGGATGGTGTGACCGAATTGGCGGGAAAACCTTTCCAGGTCCGTGCGTATCTGGACGAGAAAACAACCCTCGTCCCGGGTGACGTGATTCGTGGCAACTTCCGTTTCCGTGTCACCACCGACGACGGAGAGAAAGCGGCGACCTACCATCCCGGCAAAGGCATTTTCCTCCTTGCCTACCAGAGAGGGAAGGCCGCAGTATCCTTCTGTGAAGAATCCCCCAACTGGTCCATTGCTGCCAGACTCCGGAAGAACATCAAAGAGATTCTTGCCGCCTGCTTCCCGGCGGATGCCTTCCCCTTTGCCAAAGCACTGCTGCTGGGTGATACTACGGATCTTTCCTACGAAACGGACACCCATTTCAAAATCAGCGGCATTCGCCATGTGGTGGCTGTTTCCGGATTGCACATTTCCATTTTGTTCGCGCTGATCAGCATCGTTACATTCCGGAAACGGTTTCTGACGGCCCTATTGGGCATCCCGACGTTGCTTCTGTTTGCTGCGGTGGCAGGATTTACTCCCTCCGTTGTCCGGGCTTGCATCATGTCCGGGCTGATGCTGCTGGCATTGCTGTTTGACAAAGAATATGACGGCCCCACAGCCCTGTCCTTTGCGGTGCTTGTGATGCTGGCAGTGAATCCTTTAGCGGTGACTTCCGTCAGCCTGCAGTTGTCTGTTGCCAGTGTGGCAGGTATTTTCCTCTTCCGGGAGGGGATCCGGAACTGGATTACCGGTCTCTTTGGCCGGCAAAGGGGCAAAAACCTGAAAACGAAGTTGATCGGCTGGTTTTCTTCCTCCGTCGCCATTACCTTGAGCGCCATGACCATCACTACACCTCTGTGCGCCTGGTATTTTGGCACCGTCAGCCTTATCGGCGTGGTGACCAATCTGCTGACTCTTTGGGTCATCAGCTTTATCTTTTATGGCATCATGGCAGTCTGCTTGCTGCACCTTTTCTGGCAGACCGGAGCGGTACTGCTGGCAATGGTGATTTCTCTACCCATTCGCTATGTACTGCTGATGGCGAAATGGCTTTCCGGGATCCCTATGGCTGCGGTGTATACCCAGAGCATTTACATAGTGGCCTGGCTGATTTTCTGCTATGTGCTGCTTACCATTTTCCTGTTCCAGAAGAATCGGAAGCCTTTTGTGCTGGGCTGTTGCGCCTGCATCGGCCTGTGCGCGGCGCTTTTGACAAGCTGGTGGGAACCTTTGACCGATGACAGCCGTATGACGGTGTTGGATGTGGGCCAGGGCCAGGCGATTTTGCTCCAGAGTGAGAGAAGAATCTATCTGGTGGACTGCGGCGGTGACAGCGATACCAAAACCGCCGATATTATTGCTGGAACCCTGCTGAGCCAGGGAATTCACCGCCTGGACGGCATCGTTCTGACCCACTATGACCGGGACCATGCAGGTGCATTGGAAAATCTGTTGACCCGGATCCCTGCGGATGTGCTGCTTCTGCCCAATACGGGAAACGCTGGGCAACAGGCTTTCGATGATTGCCGGACCGCCTATATCCGGGACAAAGCAGAAATCACGTTTGGGGATGCAAAACTTACGGTTTTCGGCCCTATTTATGAGGGCTATGACAACGAAAACAGCATGTGCGTCTTGTTTGAGCGGGAAAACTGTGCTATACTCATTACCGGAGACCGCTCTGCCTTCGGCGAGCGGATGCTGATGCGTAAAACGGAACTTCCGGACGTGGATGTGCTGATTGCAGGGCACCATGGCTCCAAATACTCCACATCGGAAGAATTCCTGTCCGCTGTAACACCGGAAACGGTGATCATTTCCGTAGGCGAGGGCAATTCCTACGGGCATCCGGCACCGGAAGTGCTGGAGCGCATCGTAAAATTTGGCTGCATCGTATACAGAACGGACATTCACGGTACCATTGTTTACAGGAGGTGACACCATGGCAAAGAAACAGGAAAAAGAGAATTACCTGCAGGAACTGAAGCAGCAGCTGAAAGCCAAAGACCTGGGACGGCTGTATTTCTTCCATGGTGAAGAAACGTTCCTTCTGAACCATTACTTAGGTCAGATGCGCAAGCAGCTGCTGGATCCTCTGACCGAATCCTTCAACTACCACCGTTTCACCAACGAAACCTTTGACATCCGCAGCTTTGCGGATGCAGTGGAAAACCTGCCTATGATGGCAGAAGCTACCTTCGTCCAGGTAGATGATATTGACCTGTTCAAAATGAACGAGGCCGACCGGACAAAAATGGGGGAGATTCTCAGCGATATTCCCGACTACTGCACCGTGGTCTTCACCTATGAAACTGTAAGCTGGAAGCCGGATAAGCGCCTCAAAAAGATTTGGGATCCTGTCAGCGCGGGCTTGATCGTGGAGTTTGCCAAGCAGGAGCAGCGGGACTTGATTGCCTGGGTCACCCGGCATTTTGCGGCCCGGAAGAAGCAGATCAGTGCCGACCTGTGCGCCTACCTCATCGACATTACCGGCGGTACTATGACTGCCTTGAGCGGAGAAATCGACAAAATCAGCGCCTATTCCGGTGCGGATGTGATCAAAAAGAGCGATATTGATGCCGTTACAGAGCCTGTTCTGGATGCGGTTGTCTTCCAGATGACGGACATGCTCAGCGCCGGACGTTACGACCAGGCCTTGCAGAAACTGCAGCAGCTGCTCAAAATGCAGCAGGAGCCTCTGGCAATTTTGGGTGCGATAGGCGGCCATTTCCGCCGGATCGGCACTGCCAGAACCTTGCTGGACCACGGCAAAAATGCATCGGAACTGGCCCGGTTATACAGTATCACGGATTATCCCGCCCGCAAGTCCATGGAGGCTGCCCGCCGCTTTAAGCCGGAGTTCTGCAAAAAGGCAGCTCAGCTGGTGCTGGAAACGGACTACCGTATGAAAACCTCCTTTGATGACAGTGAGCGGCTGCTGGAACTGCTTATTCTACAGCTGGCACAGGAGGCACGCAATGGTTAAAATTCGGGAAGCCATCCTGGTGGAGGGCCGCTACGACAAAAACACCTTGAGCCAGATCGTGGATGCGCCCATTCTGGAAACCTCCGGCTTTGGCATTTTCAAGGATAAAAAGCAGATGGCGCTGCTGCGCCGGATAGCAGAAACCCGGGGACTCATTGTCTTCACCGATTCCGACGGTGCCGGCTTTGTGATCCGCAACCATATCAAAAGCGCCATTCCCGGAAAATATTTGAAGCACGCCTACATTCCTGATATCCTGGGCAAAGAGAAGCGGAAAACCGGCCCGGGCAAAGAAGGAAAACTTGGTGTGGAGGGTATGTCCCCGGAGATTATTCTGGAAGCCCTGCGTCGGGCAGGCGCCTCCATTGAGGGAGAAGAAGTACCCCAATCCCGGCAGATCACGAAACAGGATATGATGGCGCTGGGCCTCTCCGGCGGTGCGGATGCATCCGCCAAACGGCTGGCCCTTCTGAAAAAGCTGAATCTGCCGGAGCACATGAGCGCCAATGCTATGCTCCAGGCATTGAACTTGCTGTACAGTTTGGAAGAAATAAAAGAAATGATAGAATAAGGATGTCATTGCGAACCAGTCCGCAGACTGGTGTGGCAATCTCCTTGATTTTCCGGTATGTACGTTATACCGGGGGATTCCCACGCCAGCGTGCGCGCTGGCTCGGAATGACACGGTAAATGGGAGAAAACACCATGGTAGATATACAAGTCAAAAACTTAACAAAATTCTTCGTCATCGGCGAGAATCTACTGGAAAACTTAAGCTTCGAGATCCAGGAAGGGGAGTGCGTGGCCATCTTAGGCCGTAACGGCTGCGGCAAGACCACCCTGTTCAACATTCTCACCGGGCAGATGGACTACGATGAGGGCGAAGTTTACGTCAATCCCAATAAAAAGCTGGGCCTCATTTCCCAGATTCCCAACTTCCCCCAGGGCTTTACCGTGGAGGATGTGCTTCGTTCTGCCTACGCGGACATTTTACGGGTGAAACAGAAGATGGAGCTTTTGGAATGTGAAATGGTCAAGGGTGCCTCTGATGAACAGCTTCGGGAGTACGACAATCTGACGAACAAATTCCAGTCCGGCGGCGGCTACGAAATGGACGTGGAAGTGGATAAAATCTGCAACGGTCTGGGTATTCCAATGGAAATGCGCAGCCAGGAATTTGCCAGCCTCTCCGGCGGTGAAAAAACCAGAGTGAATCTGGCCCGGTTGCTGCTGGAAAAGACGGACATTTTGCTGCTGGACGAGCCCACCAACCACCTGGACCTAAACAGCGTGGAATGGCTGGAAGGCTACATCAACGCCTTCAAGGGTACCGTTCTGGCCATTTCCCACGACCGTTACTTCATCGACCAGGTTGCCAAGCGGGTCATTGAAATCGTGGATGGCCATGCGGAATTTTATTCCGGCAACTATTCTTTCTACATGGACGAAAAGCAGGCCCGCTTTAATCTACAGCTGAAGCAGTATGAACAGGAGCAGGCCAAGCTGAAACAGTTGGGCTATACCGTGGAACGGATGAAAGGCTGGGGCATCAACAATCGGACCCTTTACCGCCGTGCCATGTCCATCCAGCACCGGATGGAGCGAATCAAGAAAACAGAAAAGCCCAAAACCGAAAAGACCATGCGGGCCACCTTCGGAGAAAAGGATTTCTCCGGTGATGTGGTTTTCAAAATGAAAAACGTAGCCAAAAGCTTCGGCGACAGGCAGCTGTTTTCCGGTATCGAGCTGAATGTGGAGGGTGGCGAACGGATCGCCCTGCTGGGTGACAACGGCACCGGCAAGTCTACGTTTATCAAATGCCTGCTGGGAGAAGAGGACTGCGAAGGTAAGATCCAGTTTGGCCCTACCGTTAAATGGGGCTACCTTCCTCAGATAATCCACTTCAACCACCCGGAACGCAGCCTTTATGACACCATGCTCTATGAGAAAAACTGCACCCCCCAGGTGGCTCGTGACCGCCTCGGCGCTTTTTTGTTCCAGGGCGAAGATGTGTTCAAACAGGTGAAAAACCTCTCCGGCGGCGAGCAGAGCCGTCTGCGGCTGTGTATGCTGATGGATGAGAAAATCAATCTGCTGATCCTGGACGAACCGACGAACCATCTGGACATTGCATCCCGGGAATGGATCGAAGCTGCCATTGAGGAATTCGAGGGCGTGCTGCTGTTCGTTTCCCATGACCGCTACTTTATTGAAAAGTTCGCCGAGCGGATCTGGCTGCTGGAGGATGGCACCATTCGGGACTTTAATTGTGGCTATGCCAAGTATCGTTCCATCCTGGATCATGAAAAAGCCGCAAAGCCCGTTGTGGTCAACACCCCCAAGCCCAAGAAGGAAAAACCCAAGGGCGGCACAAAGGAGCAGGACAAACTGATTCGCCGTCTGGAGCGGGAAATCGAGAAGCAGGAGCAGATCGTTGCGGAATACGATCCCAAAATCGAAGCGGCCTCCGCCGATTACCAGGAACTGACCCGCTTGCTCACCGAAAAGGAAGAAGCAGAACTGGTCCTTATGGATCTGATGGAACAGTGGGAAGCCGCCCAGGGGTGATTCTGTGAAAAAATTGAAAGAAGCTTGGAAGGGCATGACGAAGCGGGAAAAGACCATTGTCAGCATCCGGGATATGGCCTGCCTGTGCCTGCTCATTACGGGACTGCTGACGGTGCTGGGACTGGTTCCTCACGGGGCTCCCATTGCCTGGCTGCTGCCGGTGATCGGTGTTTCCCAGGCAGTAATCAGTTGGAAGCGTAGCCGGATAACTGCCCTGTTTTTCTTGGGATTTGTTTTGTTTTTCTTTGTTGTGTTTTTCATTAGCAAAGGGTGAGTCTATGGATATCAAACTACGAAATATGACTTCCCTGTATCTGGTGCGGGAGGATGCAATTCTGTGTCTTTACCGCATTGGCTCCCGGGTGGTCAGCAACAAATACGTAGGTTCCGCAGGAGGACATTTCGAGCCCTCCGAACTGAACGACCCCAGAGCCTGTGTGCTGCGTGAAATGAATGAGGAGTTGGGAATTGGAGAAGAGGATGTGGAGGGGCTGACGCTCCGTTACATTACCCACCGACTGATGGGCCAGGAAGTCCGGCAAAATTACTATTTCTTCGCCCGGCTGAAAGAGGAACGGGAGCTTACCAGCACCGAAGGACGCTTGCGTTGGGTGCCGATGGAAGAAATTCCACAGCTGGAAATGCCCGTATCCGCCAAGCACATGATCCTGCATTATTTGAAAACAGGCCGCTTTGATTGCCGTCTGTACGCAGGCATCACGGAAGAAACGGGAACGAATTTTGTTCCTATGGAATCCTTTGGAGGCTAATATGACGGTATATAACAAACTGGTTCGGGACAACATTCCCGACATAATCCGGGCCCAGGGGGAAACCCCCAACATCCGCATTTTGGAGCAGGAAGAATATCTGTGCCATCTGGAAGCCAAACTGGAGGAAGAGGCAGGAGAGTACCACCGGGACAAAAACGCCGAGGAACTGGCAGACATCCTGGAGGTGGTCTTCGCTCTGGCAGAAGCCATCGGCTGCACAAAAGAAGAACTGCTGGAAATCTACCAGAAAAAGCACGATGCCCGGGGCGGTTTCCGGGACCGGGTGTTTCTGATTTCCAAGGAATGAAGGTTGACACTTCCAAAGGAAAGTTCTATAATAGCGAAAGAGAAAAAACAAAGGAGCGAATTTTAAAATGAGTTCTTGTAGTGGCAATTGTTCCAGCTGCGGCAGCACTTCCTGCGGCGACCGCAAGGCAGAAAGCCTGCTGGCTCAGCTGAATCCCAAGGCATCCGTAAAGAAGGTCATCGCCGTTGTTTCCGGTAAGGGCGGCGTTGGCAAGTCCACCGTAACCTCCATGCTGGCTGTGGCCATGGCACGGCAGGGCAAGCGGGTTGGCGTTCTGGATGCGGATATCACCGGCCCCTCCGCACCTACCGCGTTCGGTGTTACCGAGTGCCAGGGTGCCAACGAAGACGGCCTGTACCCTGCTCTGTCCCGGGGCGGCATCCAGATCATGTCCATCAACCTGCTGCTGGATGATCCTGCTTCTCCCGTGGTCTGGCGTGGCCCTGTCATCGCCGGTGCGGTCAAGCAGTTCTGGACCGATGTGATCTGGGAAGACGTGGATTACATGTTCGTGGATATGCCTCCCGGAACCGGCGACGTGCCTCTGACCGTGTTCCAGAGCCTGCCTGTGGATGGTATCGTCATCGTGACTTCTCCCCAGGACCTGGTTTCCATGATCGTTTCCAAGGCTGTGAAGATGGCAGAGATGATGCATATTCCCGTGCTGGGCTTTGTGGAGAACTACGCATATCTCCAGTGCCCCGATTGCGGCAAGAAGATCAATGTTTTCGGCAAGTCTCATCTGGATGAAGTGGCTGCAACGTTTGAACTTCCCATTCTTGCCCGGCTGCCCATTGATCCCGCTATTGCGGAAGCTTGCGACAACGGCTTGATGGAAACCGCCAATACCGATGCCCTGGCCGATGCCATTGAAGCAGTAAAAAAGGCGTAATATGGTACAAAAGCCGCCCGCTGGGCGGCTTTTCCATTTGGAAAAAGAGGAAATTCCCTTTACAAAACATACCACCATTGGTATAATAGAAAAGATATGACATAGGACGGAGGAAACGTTCGTGGACGAAAGAGATATGATCCTGGAGGAGCTTCTTCGGGAATTTGGTTCCGAATCTCAGGAAATAATCCCTGAGGAAACCATTGGGGAACCGATAGCCGATGAGCAGGTGCTGTCAGAACTGGAAGAAGCAGCACCGAAAGCTGCTCCGGCTACGAAAAAGGAAAAAACGCCCAAGCTGGCCAAGCCTGTGAAGGAGAAAACCGTTAAACAGAAGCCGATTAAAGAAAAGCCGGTCAAAGAAAAAAAGCCACTGGGTAAGCGCCTTTTGGGTTTTGCCGGAAAATTTGTACTGATTCTGGTGGAAACAGTGCTGCTTCTGGCCATTGCCCTTTATGGCGTGATGTTCATCCTGGCAAAGGGCCCCTCTCCCACGGCACGGGACCTGTTTGTCCGTTCCGTCCGGGAGACCAGCGCCATCGGCTTCCTGGCCAATATCTATTTCACGGATGAGGAAATTGCCGCCATTGAAAAAGCCGAACAGGTGGAAGAGTATAAGGAAACGGATACCTCTTTGATTACCATCACCAAACCCGAGGACAAGACGGAGAACGAAGGACCCGTGGCTGACGAATGGGGCCTCATCGACGAGGATGGCGACGGCATCATCCTGGAAGATGTGAAGGGTGAGGGTTATTCCGGCTATATGATGGTGGTTCTGGATCCCTCCCGGGTGATCCTGGGCAGTGTCCCCAAATCCTACGGAGGCATGGGCTATACCGTGGAACAGATGGTCGAAAAATTTGACGCTGTGGCAGGTACCAACGCCGGCGGTTTTGATGATCCCAATGGCTCCGGCAACGGCAGCGTCCCCGATACTCTCGTGGTGTTTGAGGGCGAAATCTATTGTGAAGGCCGCGGCGTCAACGACGGCTTTGTGGGCCTTGATAAGAATCACATCCTGCATACCGGCATCTTAACGCCAGCAGAAATCCGGGAACGGGAAATCCAGTACGGTGTCTGCTTTGGTCCCGTGCTGATCACCAATGGTGAGGTGGCCCTGGCGGAGAACAATGTGGGTGGACTGAACCCCCGCACCGCTATCGGACAGCGGTCCGACGGCGCTATCCTGCTGCTGGTCATTGACGGACGGCAGGTTATCAGTATTGGCGCTACATACCGGGATCTGGTGGATATTTTCCTGGAGTACGGCGCAGTAAACGCCTGTAATCTGGATGGCGGATCCTCCAGTATGATGTGGTATGGCGACGGTTATGTGAACAACAGCGCCTCTGTCATCGGTATTCGCCCTGTTCCCACTGCCTTTGTGGTACTGAAAGAGGGGGTGGAAAGTGATGAGTAAGCGCTTTGTGACGGGCATGCTGATCTATGCCCTGGTGTTTCTTGTGATCGTTTCTGCCGGCCTTTGGGTCCTGTGGGATTACATTGACGCTTATGAGCAGTCCCGTTCTGTGAATGTTCTGAAAGCCTATGTGGAACAGCTTACGCTGGACGACCTGTGCGAAGGCTCCGGTGCCCTTCTGGAGCAGCTGGACAGCAGCATCCAGAGCCGGGAGGAAGCCTGCGAAAGAATCAAGGCTTCCGTTACCGGTGAACTCTCCTATGCAAAAAAGAGCAGCGAAAGTTCGGAAACCCGCCAGGTTTACGTTTTGCGCTGCGGCAGACAGGTCATTGGCCAGTTTGCCATTTCCGCAGGTGAACCGGATAAGTACGGCTTCCGGATTTGGGAAGTTTCGGAAGAGTCCTTTGACTTCTCTCATCTGCTTGGGGAAACAATCAGCGTGACGGTACCCTCTGATTTTGCAGTATCTGTGAACGGGTACCAGCTGGACAGCAGCTATATCATTGCGCAGGACATTCCCTATACAACTCTGGAAGAATTCTATGGGGACTACAACCTGCCCACCATGGTCACCTATTCCGCAGATTCTTTCCTGGGCAGCTACACAATGGATGTGACTGACCGGGATGGCAAACCCGTGGAAATCACCGATGAAACCGATTTCAATCAGCTGCTTCCGGACTGCACGGATAAGGAGCTGGAAGAGATCGACGAACTGATGGAGCTGTTCCTGACCCGGTACGTTGCCTTCACAGGCTCCTCCAGTGGCACAGCCAGCGGCAACTATAACAAATTGAGTAAGTGTCTTGTGCGCGATGGAGAGCTTGCCAAGCGGCTGTACACGGCTGTTGGCGGTCTGTATTACGCCCAGAGCTTACGGGATACCCTAAAGGAAACCACCATGAACCAGCGCGTAAAGCTGGGTGATGGCCGGTACTTCTGCGACGTGAGCTACGTTGTAGAGACTGTTGGCAAAAAGGGCGCTGTGGAAGTGTCCTATAATTTGAAGGTGATTCTGCTGGAGACCAATGAAGGTCTTCGTGTGGAAGCCATGACCCGATATTGATGAAAAAACCCTCCTTGGAAACAAGGAGGGTTTTATAATAGGTGTCCGATAATGTACCACAGTATAAACATGACCAGTCCGAAAGGGATATACGTCATAAGTGCGCTTTCTGTAATACAAATCAAGGTGTAGCCGAAATGGCCAAGCAGGAAAATTACAACACAAATAATGATGCTGGTCATCACAGCCTTGGTCAGCTGCTTACCGATGATGGTGGAAAAGAAGAATGTGTAAAGGGCACCCATAATCGGGTCAACAACGGCCAGCAGAAGCCCCAGAACCAGGTTCATAACACCCAGAAACATCATACCCAGCAGAAGCCCAAGCAGAATCACAGGTGCATAGGTAACCAGTACTTCCGGCAAATACGTATCAAAGGCCCAATCTACCAGAACATGCAGTACCATCGCAAGGGCAATGGTAATAAACCGCAGCAGATACCAGACAACGAGACTTTTGCCCTTTGGCATGATGGTATCCAGCAGATTCAACAGAAATGCCAGAATGATCAGCGAAAGCAGCTCGTGACACAAAACGGAAAACGCAGCATTCTGAAAAGAAACCACCAGCATATAATCCCCGGCGAAAATCATAAAGGGCAGGGGAGTCAGCCTCTCCAGAACATTCCAGGGCTGGAAGGTGTACAGGATCATAGATGCGGCATAAAGAAACAGAATACCCATCGCCGAGGAAACGGAGTGGTTTAAGCTGGAGTGCTTTCCTAAAATCAAGCGGCCAAGAATCGTCAGAAGCAAAGCGCAGCCAACGAAGAGCAGCAGAAACTTCATGGCGCCGGCAAAATGGATTTCGGATGGAACAGCAGAAACAGCGGCGGTAAAAAATGCGTTCAAGGAATTGGGTAAATATTGAGAAACGGAATCCAAAGCAGAATGTACAGACATATGCGTATCCTCCGTGAAAGGAAAAAGCCGCTGCCGTTTCCGGCAGCGGCTTGAGAAGTACGTTGGTAGAGATAAATTACTTGATCTCGGCCTCGGCGCCAGCTTCCTTCAGCTCGGGAACCAGCTTCTCTGCATCTTCCTTGGAGATAGCTTCCTTCAGGGTCTTGGGGCAGTTGTCGACCAGCTCCTTAGCGTCCTTCAGGCCCAGGCCGGTAGCGGCACGGACAACCTTGATAACGCCCAGCTTGGAAGCGCCGGGAGCCTTCAGGATGACGTCGAACTCGGTCTTCTCTTCCACTTCCTCAACAGCGGCAGCAGGAGCGGCGACAGCAGCGGCAGCGGCGGAAACGCCGAAAACTTCTTCCAGAGTGTGGACCAGCTCGGACAGCTCCAGCACGGTCAGGGTCTTT
>JAZSHO010000040.1:0-6372 GCA_045533345.1 Faecousia sp.
AGAATTTTCAAAATGGTCAGTTCATTGTCGGTTTCATCGATCCGCATAATGGCGCTGTCGCTGCGGGCATAGCATTCAATTTCCGGCGCACCGCCGATCATGGCAGCCCGACAGACGATGGCGATACCGGAAACAGCATTATACTTTAACTGCCGGGTTTTGTTTTTTGAGGTTCTGCCGATGGGGATACGCAGTTCTGGACTTTGGGCCAGTGTACGCAAGCAGAAATCGATCAGTTCCTTCGGCTTTCCTTCCGCAACGAAACGAAGCAGAATCCGTTCCATTTCGTAGGGCATCCGCTGAAGTTCCTGCTCCCGCTGTGCGTAGACTGCGTCCACTCCATCGGTTTCCAAAAATACAATGCGGTCGATATATTCTTCGATCATGGAGAATACCTCCCAAAAGAAAATGCAGAATCGTGTCAAAGTGTGCAGAATCATGATATCATAGAATTTAGTGGAAAGCTATAATAAAATAGAAAAATGGTGCTGAAATATAAGCATTGTTTCTAAAAATAAGGGAGGGCGCATCATGGAACAGGAAATTACCAAGGTAATGAACGCAAAAGACTATAAGCGCGCCGGTAAAGCTGAAGCCATCAGCTACATCCAGCGCAAAAAGAGCGTAAAGGGTGACGAACGCAAGGCAGTCGTCAAGGAACAGAAGCAGAAAATCAAGGACTGGAAGGCCGGACTGAAGGCTCTGGAAAAGAAAGAACGGAAGCTGCAGAAGAAGGCTCACAAGGCATATAAGAAGCGTATGCGGCTTCCCAGAACCGTGGCGGTTTGGGTTGTGGTGCTGCTGCTCATCGGCATGATTGGAAATGCTGTATCTCCCATTGTGACCAATCTGAGCCATATCATGGGCCAGAAGTACACCGACCAGACTGCAGAAGCTCAGGCTGCCCGTACGGCAGGCGAAGCATTTGCCACCGATATCTCGGATGAAGGTATCATTCTGCTGAAGAATGAAAATGACCTGCTGCCCCTCAGCAACAAGAAGGTCAATATCTTCGGTGACGATGCCTACAATTTTAAGTACTCCGGCGGCGGCTCCGGCGCTGTGGACCTGACAAACTGCGTGACTCTGTTCAAGGGTCTGGAAATGGCAGGCATTGCGTACAACCCCGAACTGGATGCGATGTATCGCGGAATGGGCTATGATGCAGAGGCCAGCGGTACCAACAATATTGTGGCAATGCTGCTGTCCTTCCTTGTTGGCACAGAAACCAAGGACATCAACTCCAATGAGTATTTGACTGCAGATGTACTGGCCAGCGCCAAGGCTTATTCTGATCAGGCCATCGTGGTACTGAGCAATGACGTGGTGGAATCTTCCGACTCTTCTCTGGAAGCACTGAAGCTGACGGAAAACCGTAAGGAACTGATCCGCACCGTTGCCGAGAATTTTGAGCACGTGATCGTGATCGTCAACGTGGGCAACGCTACCGAACTGGGTATCGTGGATGAGTATGATTCCATCGAAGCGGTTGTCTGGACCGGTATTCCCGGCACCCAGGGCTGTATCTCTCTGGGCAAGGTCCTGGCTGGTGAAATCAATCCCTCCGGCCGTCTGGTGGATACCTACGCCTATGATGTCAGCTCTGCCCCCGCATCCGAGAATTTCGGCAGCTACAAGTACGACAACATGAACGGCATGGCCTTCATCAACTATGAAGAAGGTATCTATGTGGGCTACCGTTACTACGAGACCCGCTATGCAGGGGATGAAGCAGGCTACCGGAAGGCAGTTCAGTATCCCTTCGGCCATGGCCTGAGCTACACCGACTTTGCATGGGAAACTGTGAACTTTGCAGTTGAGAACGACGTGGTCACTTGGGAAGTCAAGGTCACCAATACCGGTGAAGTGGCCGGTAAGGATGTTGTTCAGCTGTACTTCACTGCACCTTACATCCCCGGCGGCATCGAAAAGTCTGCCATCGAGCTGGCAGCTTACGATAAGACCCAGCTGCTCCAGCCCGGTGAAAGCGAAGTCTTAACCATTTCCTTCCCTGTCCGTGATCTCAGTAGCTATGATATGGTCAATGAGGAAGCTTATGTTCTGGATGCCGGTACTTATGAAATCAAGCTGGCCCGGAATGTCCATGAGATCGTGGAAGTTCAGACTTACGAGGTGGCTGAGAAGGTCGTTTATAATACCGACGAGGTTACCGGTGTTGCTATCGAAAACCGCTTTGATTATGCTGCTGGCGACCTGACCTACCTGTCCCGGAATGACTGGGCAGGCACTTATCCCACCGACGACGATACCAACTACACCGCATCCAACGAGCTGCTGGCAGCTGTGGATGCCTACAAGAATCCCGCGTCTTCTACTGCGGCAATGCCCACCACCGGTGCCGATAACGGCATCAAGCTGGCTGACCTGAGAGGTCTTGCCTACGACGATCCCAAGTGGGAACAGTTCCTGGATCAGTTTACTTATGACGAACTGAATATGCTCTTCAGCGATGGCGGCTGGCACTCCAATGCCATTGACCGTCTGGGCATTCCCGGCAGCCGTATGCTGGACGGCCCTGCCGGTATCAACTCCATGTACGTTCCCGTGTCTGCTGCGGCCTACCCCACGGAAATGATGGTGGCCTCCACCTGGAATGATGATCTTGCTTACCAGCTGGGCACTTATATCGGTGCGGAAGCCGTTGCCTATGATGTGCAGGTTTGGTATGCCCCTGCAATGAACCTGCACCGTACCGCCCAGGGCGGCAGAAACTTCGAGTACTACTCCGAAGACCCCGTTCTGTCCGGTATGATGGCTGCTTCCACCATTCGCGGTGCCCAGGAGCAGGGTGTTATTGTTACCATCAAGCACTTCATTCTGAACAACGAGGAGACAAATGCCCGCTCCGGCATCTACTGCTGGACCAACGAGCAGGCCTTCCGTGAACTGTACCTGCGTCCCTTCGAACTGTCCGTGAAGCAGGGCGGTGCGCATGGTGCCATGTCCGCCTTTACTCACATCGGCTATAAGTGGTCCGGTGCCAACCCCGAACTGCTGCAGGATGTGCTCCGTGGTGAGTGGGGCTTTACCGGCTTTGTCACCACCGATGCCGGTATGCCCGGCGGCTTTATGGATGCAGGTCTTGCCTGCCGCAACGGCAACGATCTGATGCTGGATATGGGTCTGGCAGGCGCAGCCAAGGCTGTGGATACCGCTTACAAGGCCGATCCTGCAGGCGTTCTGACAGGTCTGCGCTCTTGCGCCCACAATCTGCTCTACTCCCTCCTTAACTACACCGCAGTGGTAAAGTAATATGAAACACGCTGATTTGATCAAGCAAATGACGCTGGAGGAGAAAGCTTCTCTCATGTCCGGCGCCAACTTCTGGAACACCAAGCCGGTCACCCGGCTTGGTATCCCCGGAATGATGCTCACGGATGGCCCCCACGGCCTGCGCAAGCAGGGCGGCAGGGCAGGCCATCTGGGTCTGAACAAGTCCATTCCCGCTACCTGCTATCCCAGTGCAGCAGGCCTTGCCAACACTTGGGATGAAGTGCTGATCGAGGAAATGGGTAGATTTCTGGGCCTGGAGGCAGCCAGCGAGGGCGTCAGCGTTCTCTTAGGTCCCGGCGTCAACATCAAGCGCAGCCCCCTGTGCGGAAGAAATTTTGAGTATTTTTCGGAAGATCCCTATCTTTCCGGTAAGATGGCCGCAGCTCTGATTCGTGGCATTCAAAGTAATGGCATTTCCGCCTGCGTCAAGCACTATGCCGCCAATTCCCAGGAACTGCGGCGCATGACCAACGATTCCGTCGTAGATGAGCGCACCTTACGTGAAATCTACCTACCGGCCTTTGAAATGGCGGTTAAGGAAGGCGGCGTCAAGACCTTAATGACTTCCTACAACCGGGTGAACGGCATCTACGCCCATGAGCATCCCCACTTGCTGGGGGATATTCTCTACGACGAATGGGGCTTCGATGGCATGGTGGTCTCCGACTGGGGCGGCAACAATGACCGTGTGGAGTCCGTGCGTCGGGGCGGCACACTGGAAATGCCGTCCTCCAATGGCCAGACCGACAGCCATATTGTAGAAGCCGTCCGCAATGGCCATCTGGAGGAATCCATTCTGGATGAGCAGGTAGACCGCCTGCTGGATCTGGTTCTGACAACGCAGGAGTCCATCACCGGCAAGACCTATGACCGGGATGCCCATCATGCAATGGCTGCGAAAGTGGCAGAAAAGAGTGCTGTTCTGCTGAAAAATGAAGAAAAAATACTGCCGCTGAACAAGACACAGAAAGTTGCTGTCATCGGCGATTTCGCAAAAGGTCCCCGATACCAGGGTGCAGGCAGCTCCAAAATCAACCCCACCAAGCTGGACTGCGGTCTGGATGCGCTGAAAGCCATCGATGCCAATGTGACGGGCTTTGCTCCCGGATTCCGCCGGGGCGGCAAGAAGGATACGATGCTGATCCGTCAGGCCTGTAAATTGGCCGAGGATGCAGAAGCAGTTCTGCTGTGGCTGGGTCTGGACGAAGGCGGCGAAGCGGAGGGTGTTGACCGTCCCGACATGAAATTGCCGGAAAACCAGATCGCTCTGCTGAATGCCGTAGCGGAAGTAAACCCCAATATCGTGGTGGTTCTGTCCTGCGGCTGCGCTGTGGAAATGGACTGGGATGTGAAGGCGAAAGCGGTCATCCATGGCTACTTAGGCGGACAGGCCGGTGCGCTTGCCATGGCCAAGCTGCTGATCGGTGAAGCTAATCCCTGCGGTAAGCTGTCGGAAACCGTTCCGCTGCGCTATGAAGATGTATCCTCGGCCCCTTATTATCCCGGAATGGAGGCAACTTCCGAATATCGGGAGGGCCTTTATGTGGGCTACCGTTATTTCGACACGGCGAAACGGGAAGTAAAGTATCCCTTCGGCTACGGCCTCAGCTACACGGAATTTGCCTATTCCGATCTGACTGTCACTGAGGACGCGGTTCATTTTACTGTCCACAACATCGGAAGCGTCTATGGTGAGGAAATCGCGCAGTTGTATATCCATCCCGCAACCAACGGCATGTTCCGTCCGGAGCAGGAACTGAAGGGTTTTGCAAAGGTTTCTCTGAATCCCGGTGAAAAGAAGCAGGTCGCCATTGCACTGAATGACCGCAGCTTTGCGGTCTGGAGCATTCTGGAAAATGACTGGGTCATCGAAGGAGGCAGCTATGCGCTGCGCATCGGCGCTTCCAGCCGGGACATCCGACTGACAGCAGAGGTGCAGAAAGCCGGTTCTGTTGCCAATCCCTATACGGGCGATGTTTTCTCACCCTATTACAGCGGTGAAGTGCAGAGCGTCAGTGATGAAAGCTTTGCTGCCCTGCTGGGTCATGCCATTCCTGCAGCTAAGTGGGATCGCAATGCGCCAATCGGATTTAACGATACGATCTCCCAGGGCGAGTATCTGGAGGGCGGCATCGGAAAGGGAATCTATAATCTGATCGCCTTTGTCCGGAATGTGCTGATGGCCTTAGAGAAAAAGGAACTTGGCAACAATGTGATGTTTGTTATGAATCTTCCCTGGCGGGGCGTGGCACGGATGTCCGGTGTTCTGTCCGACGAGCAGGTACTTGCGCTGATCGATATGATCAACCGCAGGAAGGGCGGATTCCGGAACCTTCTGAGGCATACATTCCATAAGTAAAACAATAAAAAAGAGAGGTTTGCTGCTCTGCAAACCTCTCTTTGTGCTTATACTGTGATTGCAGCTATGTACTCCACACTCTGCACATATCCCGGGGAGATTCTGCTGATTCGCTCAAACTTTTGGGTTCGTCTGGGACACATGTTCCTATGTACTTAACACTGCTGTATAGCAGAGGTTTGTATGGTGGTTATAGTCGGAAGACAACATTTCGCCCTGTGTCCTCCAGAGAGAGTTTGCACGCGCATCAATACTTCTTGAAATAATCATTGGGAAGATACCTCCGGTTTTGAAGAATAGGGGGTAAGTGTAAACGCAAAAATCCCCGACCTTTCAGGTCGGGGATGAACTGTTTCGGGGTTATTTTGCGTGGTGCTCATCTATTGGCTCACATTTGGGCAAGGAGGTTCGGATTCAGCGGCGTTTTCTTTTGTTCGGGCATAAAAATGCCCCCTCTCATGGATAATTTCCGGTATTATACCATGGGAGGGGACTTTCGTCGATAGATTTTACTGAAATTTAGAGAAAATGTAGGCTCGCCCGTCTATTTAAGTCACCTTGTAGGGGCTATGTGGGATATGTGGAGTCTTTCGATCATCACCACAGAAGCCGGAAGATCCGGGTGGGACGCCCTCTGCCATTGATGGCACTGCGGCCGATCTCGACCAGGTATCCATGCTTCTCCAGTTTCTCCACGATCCGGGAGGCAGTCCGAAAAC
>JAZSHO010000133.1:0-23594 GCA_045533345.1 Faecousia sp.
CATGAAGAAGGGCGTTGTGCTGACCGTTGCCCAGATCGCCGGTGTCATGGGCGCCAAGCGCACCCCGGATATCATCCCCATGTGTCATCCGATCCTGATGGACGGCATCAATCTGGAGCTTTCCCTGGACGAAGGCAGAAAATCCGTGGAGATCAAAGCCACCGTTTCCTGCGACGGCCGCACCGGTGTGGAGATGGAGGCGCTGACGGCGGTTTCCACTGCCGCTCTGACGGTCTATGATATGTGCAAGGCAGTCCAGAAGGACATGGTCATCTCCGATATCCGCCTGCTCAGCAAGACCGGCGGTGTCCACGGGGATTATTTCAGAAAGGAAGACTGATCATGTATACAGCAGCAGTTATCACCATCAGTGACAAGGGCTACCGCGGCGAGCGGGTGGATACCAGCGGTCCCAACCTGGTACAGATTCTGAAAGAAAAAGGCTTTGATGTGACCTACACCTCCATCCTTCCCGATGAGCGGGAAATGATCAAAGAGGAACTTGTAAAGTGTTCCGATGAACTGGGCATTGCCCTGGTGCTCACCACCGGCGGCACCGGCTTTTCTCCCCGGGATATCACCCCCGAGGCTGCCATGGATATCATCGAGCGGCCCACTCCCGGCATCCCCGAGGCCATGCGGGCAGAGTCCATGCGGATCACTCCCAAGGGCTGCCTGAGCCGCAGCGTTGCCGGCATCCGCAAGCGTACCCTGATCATCACCCTGCCCGGCAGCAAGAAGGCTTCCGCAGAGAATATTCTGGCAGTCATTGATCCGGTGGCTCACGGCCTGGATATGCTTTACAGTGAAGGCAGCGCCGACTGCGCAAAGTAAAAGAGAACGCCCCTGTTCAACTGAACAGGGGCGTAACATTATACATCGAACCGGTTGTAGCTTTCGTAACAGTCCAGGCACAGCTTTTTACCGCCGGCAAGGCGGATCCAGTTGGCGCCGGTTTTCTCGCCGCAGCATTCGCAGTTGTAGCTGTCGAAGATTTTTGCGGGGGTGGGCAGGGGAATCCGGGTTTCCATAGCATCGAACAGCTGCTGCGGAGTCCGGTCAAAGTAATAGCCCTTGGATTCCTCCGGGGTCATATTCAGGGGCTTGGGCTTCAGCACCAGCCGGACGGACTGCCCGGTGGCCCGGTTGTAGAAGGAGAAGGCCTGCTTGCCGGTCATGTGAAACAGCAGATTGCCCTTGCCGATGCTGCAGCCCAGCAGCACCTGAATGGCATCCACGCCGCAGGCATCGTTTTCGGAAATGCAGACCACCTGCTCATTGTCGGAAAAGCGGATATTCAGCAGCTCCATGGCATACATAGCGGCCGCATAGCCGATCCGCAGACCGCCGCAGTGGTGGCCGTGGAATTCCACGCATTTTTCCCAAAGATCCATTTTCAGTTCAACTCCGTTTCCACAACGCATTCGTTCTTGATCCGGCCCACCAGATAATGCAGGCAATCCACAACTCTGGGCCGGATATCGCCGCCGATGAGGACGTACATAATGTCGTCGCCCATTTTCAGTTCACCTTCGTTGAGCCAGACCTTGATGTAATAGATGCCCTCCAGCTTGTAGGCTTCCTCAATAATGGCGTTCACTTTTTCTTCGTCGTAGGAAAACAGCATTCCGGTGACGGGCTTGGTGTCTTCCGCACCGTAACGGACCTGGGCCTTGGCGCTCTGGCGAACAGTGCCGTTGTGGGTCAGATACATACCGATTTTGGGTGCGGATTCGTGGGCCTTGGCTTCCCGGAGCCAGGCATCAATAGATGGAATAGACTTACTCATATATCAACCTCCGGTAGACAGGAATTGGATAAAATAGCGGTGATAGATATTCTCCACATCTTCATCTTCACCCTCCATGTGTACATGGATGCGCTTGGCAGCCCAGACACCCATACCCTTGGGCTTCAGCTCCGTCAGTTGGATCCGGCAGGAGCCGTAGCAATAAACGTTAGCGCTTTCTTCCACAACATCTTCCTGTTCCCGGAAGAAGGCTCTCGCCCGCTGCATCGGGACGCTCCAGGTTTCTTCTTTGATCACAGCAATCACCTCACCTCTATCATACAGCAACTATCAGCAAAAAGAAAGATGGAAAACTATTGAAAATGCTATTTTTCTGTGATATACTTACCAAGTGAAAACGAAAGCCCTGAAACAGAAGGGTACATAGCGTTTTGAAAAGCGGTGGACGAGCCTCTTTCCAAAAGCATTTTGGGTCACGCAGTAACTGTGCCCTTTTTGCTGTGGATGGGTTCGTCGTTTTTTATTACCAAAAAATGGAGGAAAGAAAATGAAGAAAATCATTTCTGCGCTGCTGGTTCTGGTTATGATGCTGGGTCTGGTGGCTTGCGGCGCACAGCAGGCTCCCGCAACTGAGGCACCTGCCACCGAAGCTCCCGTAACGGAAGCTCCCGCTACCGAAGCTCCCGCCACCGAGGCTCCCGAGACCGAGGCCGCTCTGGTCGTGGACACCAAGATCCTGATGGAAGCCGACAACGACATGCTGAACACCTACTCCGTCATCGCTGTCAACGCAGCTGCTCCCTTCGTGGATGCCGACGGAAAGGAAATCGCTGATGTCTATGTCAACGAAGCCGGCGCCGATGCCCTGATCAAGTGGCTGCTGAGCGAAGAGGCTCTGAACATTGCTGCCGATTTCGGCATGGGCGATGAGCATCTGTTCTATGTCCTGGACAATGCCCCCGTCTACACCGGTGAGATCCCCATGGCCACCGAGGAGACCAAGGAAATCCGCCTGTCCACCACTACCTCCGTCAACGACTCCGGCCTGCTGGCTCAGCTGAAGCCCGTCTTTGAAGAGAAGTATGGCTACACTGTGAACATTGCCTCCGCCGGCACCGGCAAGGCAATCCAGGCTGCCAAGGATGGCAATGCCGACCTGATCCTGGTCCACTCCAAGAAGCAGGAAGAAGCTTTCATCGAAGCCGGTTTCGGCCGTGTCGTGGAAGGCTTCGAGGCTGAGCGGATCAGCTTCCTGTACAACTACTATGTCCTGTGCGGTCCCTCCGCTGACCCCGCCGGCGCTGCCGCTGCCGCTTCCGTTAAGGACGCTTTCGCAGCCATCGCTGGTAACTACACCTTCGTTTCCCGTGGTGACAACTCCGGCACCCACACCAAGGAAATCTCTCTGTGGCCTGCTGACCTGGGCATCGCCGTTGAAGCTGAGTCCTTCGCTGACTACACCGAGTGGTATGTCTCTGCCAACGCCGGCATGGGCGCCTGCCTGGTCATGGCTGAGGAGATGGGTGCTTACATCCTGACCGATAAGGCCACCTTCCTGACCTTCGTTGCCAACGATGGCGTTATGGGTTGATTTTCGACTGAAAATAAAGTAAAATAAATCCCGTGGGGCAACCCACGGGATTTTCTTAAAAGAAAGGGGCGAAACTATGAAAACATCCTTGCTGAAGGCCATTGCGCTGATTCTGTCCGCAGATGCAGAACTGCTGGACATTCTATCCGTCACAGCGGAAATGAGCATTCAGAGCTCCATCTTCGCCCTATTGATCGGTCTTCCCATCGGTATTCTCCTGGGAGCCTGTAAATTCCCCGGGCGGAACATTTTGCTTATCTGCAACCGAACCCTGATGGGTATGCCGCCTGTTGTGTGCGGTCTGCTGTTTTACATGCTGTTTTCCGGTGTCGGCCCCTTCCGCCATCTGAAGCTTCTGTTCACGGTCAAAATCATGATCATGGCCCAAATTGTGCTGATTACCCCCATTGTGGTTGGCAATATGGAGACCTATGTGTCCGGGGTTGCCCCTACTGTCCGGGAGACGGCAAAAGGACTGGGTTTAAGCAAGGTCAAGACCTTCGTCCTGCTATGCAATGAGTGTGTCTACTCTATCATTTCTGCCTATCTTCTGGCCTTCTCCCGCTCCATTGCGGAAGTTGGTGCTGTGTCCATGGTGGGCGGTGCCATTGCCTGGAAAACCAACGTTATGACCACGGCTATCATGCAGCACACCAACCGGGGTAATTTCACCCTGGGCGTTGCTTTGGGCATCATTCTGCTGACAATCTCTCTGGTGGTCAACATTGTGATTTCTCTGCTGCAAAGGAGGCTGAGCCGATGAAAATTCTCTCTTTCTCCAAGACCTATGAGGATCGACGCGTTCTGGATTTTCCCGGAATGGAGCTGCAGCCCGGAAAAATCTATGCGATTATCGGTGCCAACGGCAGCGGCAAATCCACCTTCGCCAAAATCCTGGCGGGGGTACTGAAAGCCGATCAGAGGGGATGCTTTCTGGATACGACATCTGTGGGCTACATGCCTCAGAAAAACTATGCCTTCCGGATGAGCACAAAAGCAAATATCCTGCTCAACGGCAAGGATGAGGCTCGGGCCAACGCTCTTCTGGATGCCATTGGACTGCGGGAGCTGGAAAATAAACGGGCAGACCGCCTCTCCGGCGGCGAGACAGCCCGTATGGCCCTGATTCGGCTGATGATGAAGCACTATGATGCGGTGCTCCTGGACGAGCCCACGGCGGCCATGGATATGGAGACGACGCTGCTGTCTGAAAAATTGATCGTGGAATATGTGCGGGAAACCGGCTGTGCCTTGATTCTTGTGACCCATAGTCTGCAGCAAGCCCGACGGATTGCGGACGAGGTGCTGTATTTCCACAAAGGAAAACTGCTGGAGTTCGGTCCCAAAGAGCAGGTGCTTTACGAACCCAAAGCCCCGGAAACCAAACAATTCCTGGAATTCTACGGTGTCTGATGGAGGTGCCTTATGCTTAGAAAGCTGTATATCGAGCCCACCACCAAGTGTAATTTAAACTGCAAAATGTGCTTCCGTCATACCTGGTTCGACGAGCCCTTCTGCGATCTGAGTCTGGAAGACTATAAGCAGGTTCTGGCAACCATGCCCAAGAGTGTGGAGACCATCTTCTTCGGTGGCATGGGCGAGCCTATGTTCCATAAGGACATCCTCGAAATGATCCGTCTGGCTGCCGAAACCGGCGCAGAAGTGGAACTGCTGACCAACGGAACATTGCTGACGGAAAAAATGATCCATGGCATCATGGAGGCAGGCCTGACCCGGCTGTGGATATCCATCGACGATCTGGAAACGGATTCCTCCATCAATGCCACATCGGACAGCCGCAATGCCGACCACTCCGGTCACAACCATTCCGGCCTGGTACTGAGCAACATCCGTATGCTCAATAAGATCCGTCAGAAATCTCTGAGCAGTATCTCCCTGGGCATTACCTTTGTTGCCATGAAGAGCAATGTCCATCAGCTGGCCAAGCTGCCCTTCTTCATTGCCCAGCATCTGGTGGACGAGGTGAATGTGTCCAACATATATACCACCGACGAAGCTTCCCAGAAGGAATTGCTGGATACCGGTCTTGTGAATATGTACACCGGCCCCGGCAAGGGCAGCGTGCTGCCCACGGTCAGACTGCCCTTCTTTGACATGAACATCCCAGAAGCGGCAGACGGCATCCGCAGTCTGATGCGCAAGCAGAATTTCAATCTCTATTTCAACGACCAGCCGGTGCTGCGGAAAACCGGCTACTGCAAGTTTGTCCGGGAGGGCATGACCTTCGTCCGGGCAGACGGCCAGGTTGCCCCCTGTATGGCGTTGCTGCACAACGGCTACACCTATCTGCACGATATCCGCCGGAAGATCACCCACTGCAGCTTTGGCAATGTGAAGGAGCAGCCTTTGGCAGAAATCTGGAATTCCAAAGAATACAAGCTCTTCCGCAGAAAGTTCGATGATTTTGATTTTGCCTCCTGCCTTTACTGCGGACATTGTGAGCTGTTCGCGGAAAACAAGGAAGACTGCATCGGCAATACCCACCCCGCCTGCGGCGGCTGCCTCTGGGCGGAGGGTGTGCTGAGTTGTCCGTAACATTGATAAAAAACCGTCAGCAATTGCCTGCTGACGGTTTTTCTGTTAAGAGAAGCCCCCGGCTCTTTACCGGGGGATCCTTTTTGCAAGGGGATATCAACCCCTTACGTTGTCATTTTTGACGGCGGCATCCAGGCCGATCTGAAATTCCGTGGGAGTCAAGCCGGTGAGTTTCCGGAAATTGCTGCCGAAGTAACTTTGGGAGTTAAAGCCCAGCATTTCGCTGATATCCGAAACGGTAAGACTGCTCTGGGTCAGCAGCACCTTTGCCCGCTCGATTTTTTCTCTTGTGGTAAATTCCCGCAGGGACATGCCCACCTCCTGCTTGAATTTCTTGGAGAAATAGTAGGGGGTATACCCGTATTTTTGGGCCAGCTTCTGAATATCCGGATTCTCCTCCGGGTGCATGCTGATGTAATCGCAGCATTCGCAGATCTGGGCGGATACGCCGCTGCGCAGTTTTGCCTGGCGGACACGGTGAATGTAGTCCTCCAGAACACCCAGGCAGATTTCGGAAACCTCGGATACATTCCGGCAGGCTTCAATCCGCCGGATATACTGGTCGCTGAGAGGGTAGGCAATCTCGGGGCTTAAGCCACCCTCCATGGCAGCCCGGCAGGCCAGCGTCACCTGGGCGATGGCGAGATTCTTATCCTGCCGCAGATAGTTTCCGTCGGAAACATATCCGGCGGTAACATTGGCCATGGTATTTTCCAGTTCTTTCCGATAATCCAGATTTCCTTCCCGGACAGCCTTCCACAGCTTTTTCTCCAGCATGTAGTTGGTGGAGATGGTGGCGGAGCCGGGACCCTCCGGCATGGGACGGGGGGTATCATTGAGGATCACTACCTGCTGGATGGTGAGGGTGCTTCCTGTCAGACAGCAGTGGAGCATCATGCCGTACTGCTGCATCCGGTGAGAGGAGATCACAGGGATCTGCCGGATAAACTCCCGCATTTCCATCTTCAGCGGGCCGGAAAGATTGCGCGAATCCAGTTGGTCCAGAATGTCCAGCATGGAGTAGTTGTCGGTGAAGGCAGGACCTATGATGTAAGCACGGGTATCATCAATACTGAACAGCCAGATCATACCCAGGGTGTTGCAATAAAAATACTGCTTCTCCCGGTCGAAAGGTTTCCCGTCAGCGGTTTTGCGGAAGTCAGCATCCATGTAGAGCAGCGCCTGGAGGGCTTCCCTCCGGGGGGCATTGATATCCACCGGGGTGAAGGTATCCCGGGTGCAGACGGTGGTATATACACCGTATACCTTCAGCAAAATCTCCCGCAGGGTATCGATTCTGATTTCTTTGTGTTCCATTACCGTTACCTCAGGCAGTCAGATAATCCTGCAGAAGCAGATAGTCCGAAGGGTCTGAGCATTCCACCCGGGCATCAGCAAAGAGGGAACCCTCCGATAGTGCCACCGCAAATACGAAGCGGCACAGCTGGGAACGCAGATTCAGAACATCCTTTTCTTTCGTATGCAGCAGGACTTCTCCTTGACAGCAGTCAATTGCCTTGAAAAATGCAACAGAGTTTATTGCTTGCTTCAGATACACAGTCATCCCTCCTTTTCTATATCATAACAAAAAAAGCGAAAAAGTGATATAACAAATTCGCTTTTCTTATAACAAAATCGCCCTGCATCAGCAGGGCGATTTGTACGTTTCGGAATATTATTCGGCAGACACGGCGCCCATGTCCACGCCGTTGGTCTCCTTGACCTTGAACATCATCAAAATCAAGCCGATCAGCATGCCGGGAACGATGGTTGCCACGGTGCAGATGCCGATGGAGGCATCGCCAAGAACGTTGATCAGAACCATAACGGCAACCATGGCCACGGAGAAGATGGTGCCGCTGACCATGGGCTGTACGGCCAGCATGGAGGCGCGGAGGTTGGTGGGGGTGGACTCGGAGATCATCAGACCCATCAGGTCGCCGGTGTACCAGTAGGAACCGATGCAGGCACCGCAGAAGAAGCCCACGATGTAGGGATTCCAGTTGTTATTGGCACCGATGAAATACAGCAGGAAGGTGGCCAGCACGGAAGCACTCATGATAATGGCGGTCTTCTTTCTGCCCAGCTTATCCGCCAGGAAACCGGGGAAGAACTGGAACAGGGCAGAGCCTACGCTGAAGAGCATCAGTGCCTGGGTGACGAAAGAAGTGGCGGCAACCTTGGCAGCTTCCATATCCATACCCTGGGCCAGGAACTGCTTGGCGTAGCCGTGGGTCATGGTGGATTCATAGTACATGGTGACGATCATGCCCCACATGATAAAGCCGTAGGAAATGACCAGCCAGCGGATCTGCTTGTTCCGGAAGGCCAGCTTCAGACTCTTGATCAGACCGCCCTGGGCCTGGGCATCGGTCTTCTTTTCCTTGGCTGCGGCGATTTCCTCATCGGTCATCTTCAGCTGACGCAGGCGGTTTTCCACGAAAGCATCGGATTCCTTGATGAGGAAGAAGGCGGCAATGGCAGCGGCAACGGTGATCACGCCGGGTACCAGGTAAACATAGCGCCAGCCGGACAGATCCGTGCCGGGAATGAAGACAGAACGCAGCACGGGAATCATAAACATACCCAAGGTAGCGATGGCCTTGATGGTGGAATAAATGGAGGCGCGGTACTTGGGAGGGGCGCACTCCTGGATGTAGATCGCCTGCATATCGTGGGGGGTGAAGAAGGCGGTGAAGGCTGCACCGATCAGATACACAGGGATATTGGTAGCCAGAGAGATCAGAATGGCACCAAGACCCATACCCAGGGTATTCAGTACCAGGAAAGGACGGCGGCCGTACTTGTCGCACAGGGGCTTATACAGGAAGGCCAGGGCGCTGGCACCCATGGTCAGGGTGGACAATGCGGACATACGGGCAACGGCGTACTCGGCGCCGACGATGGGGGCGAACAGCTGAGATGCGATGATGGACTGCATCTGACCGCCCAGCTGGGTGACCACTTCGTCACCAATGTAGACGACGCAGATGATCAGCAGGAAATAGGCCATGTAGCCGGGGGCTTTGGCTCTGGATTTTTCCTTTTCCCACTTGGCGATTTCTCTTTGTTTCTTTTCTTCCTGTGTCAGTTTCAAGCAAGATCCCTCCAATGTATTAGGTTACAGGAACATCATAACAAATCTTTGGGAATGTGCCAACGTTTTTTTGGAAGATTGATGAATTTTTGATAAAAAAATAAAAAATATGATAAACAAACTGTGACGGTTCTGGTATGATAAAATCAAGAAAATGGGCGGCTGGTGGATCTGGCCATCCCCTCAGAATCAAAGGAGGCAATTATGGAAATGTTCGACTACGAAAAGAAGCACCTGCAGACCCTGCGGGAATCGCTGGCAGAGTGTACTGTGCTTCTGAAATCCAATGGAGATTTTCCGCTGTCCGCTCCCGGAAAAATCGCAGCCTACGGCTGCGGTGTCCGCAAGACAATCAAGGGCGGTACCGGCTCCGGTGAGGTCAACTCCCGGTATTTTATCAATGTGGAGCAGGGCCTGACCGATGCCGGCTTCACCATCACCACCCAAAACTGGCTGGATGCCTACGACCGGACCTATGAGCAGGCCCGTGTCCAGTTCAAAAAGGATATTAAAGCCCAGGCCAAGGCGGCCCATGCCAATGCCATCATGTTTGCCATGGGCAAGGTCATGCCGGAACCGGAATACGAACTGCCCCTGGACGGGGAAGGGGACGTGGCCATTTATGTGCTGGCCCGGACCTCCGGTGAGGGCAACGACCGGGAAGGTGTCAGCGGCGACATCAAGCTGTCTGCCACTGAAAAGCGGGACATTCTGGCGCTGAACAAGCAGTATGAAACGTTTATGCTGGTGATCAATGCCGGCGGCGCGGTGGATCTCAGCGAAATCGGCGAAGTGAAGAATATTCTGGTCCTGTCCCAGCTGGGCGTGGAGACCGGCGCTGCCCTGGCAGATATTCTGCTGGGCAAGCAGAATCCCAGCGGCAAGTTGACCACCACCTGGTCTGCCTGGGAGGATTACTGCCCCATGGAGGATTTCGGCGACCACAACGACACCCGCTACCGGGAAGGCATCTACGTGGGCTACCGCTATTTTGACTCTGTTGGCAAGAAAGCCCTGTATCCTTTCGGCTACGGTGTCAGCTATACCACTTTCACCATCGACGGCATCGCAGCTGCTGTCAATGCTGACAAGGTAACGGTTAGCGCAACCGTTACCAATACCGGCAGCCACTCCGGCAAGGAAGTGGTGCAGGTTTATGTGTCTGCGCCCGAAGGCAAGCTGGACAAGCCCTATCAGGATCTGGCGGACTTTGAAAAGACTTCTTTGCTGGCACCCGGTGCCTCTGAAACTCTGGAAATCACCTTCTCCGTGAAGAATTTGGCTTCCTATGATCCGGAAGCCGCTGCCTGGATTCTGGAGAAGGGCAACTATGTGATCCGGGTGGGCAATTCCAGCGCCCATACCCGGATTGCCGCCCTGGCGGTTCTGGAAGAAACGGTTATGACCCGGAAGGTGAAGAATGCCTGCGGCAAACCCGACTTTACGGACTGGAAGCCGGAAAGAGAAATTCCGTCCTCTGTGGATACCACCGTTCCTGTGCTGGTGCTGGACAGCGAAGCCTTTGCCTGCGAAACCGTTTCCTATGATCTGCCCCATGAGATCGACGAGCATATCAAGACCCTCTCCGACGAACAGCTGGCCTATGTGAACATCGGTGAATTCAGCGGCTCCATGAGCATCATCGGCGAAGCCAGCAAGCTGGTGGCCGGTGCGGCAGGTGAGTCCACCTCCATGGCCCCCGGAATCCCTGCCATGGTCATGGCGGATGGCCCTGCGGGTCTGCGTCTGAGCCAGAAGTTTTACCGGGATGAAAAGGGTGCCCACACCGTCGGTGCAGGGGGTCTGCCGGAGAGCATCACCGAATTCATGCCGAAGCCTGTCCGGTGGATCATGAAGCTGCTGGGCGGAAGAAATAAGATTCCAGAAAATGCCAAGATCGAATACCAGTACGCCACCGCCATTCCCATCGGCACCGCACTGGCCCAGAGCTGGAACCTGGAGCTGGCGAAGGCCTGCGGTGACATTGTTGGTGACGAGATGGAGCGCTTCGGTGTCCACCTGTGGCTGGCACCGGCGCTGAATATCCACCGTTCCATCCGCTGCGGCCGGAACTTTGAGTATTTCTCTGAGGATCCTCTGGTCAGCGGTAAGATGGCGGCTGCCATTACCCTGGGCGTCCAGGCCCATTCCGGCTGCGGCACCACCATCAAGCACTACTGCGCCAACAACCAGGAAACCAACCGCTACGGCAACAACTCCCAGGTCAGCGAACGGGCAATGCGGGAGATCTATCTGAAGGGCTTCGGCATCTGCGTCCGGGAGTCCCAGCCCAAGGCCCTGATGACCTCTTACAATCTGCTCAACGGCCGGCACACCGCCGAGCGCCGGGATTTGAGTGAGGATATCCTCCGCTGCGAATTTGGCTATGAAGGTATCATTATGACCGACTGGGTGGTGGGCAACGGTGTCATGAACTCCAAGCAGGATATCCATCCGGCGGTAAAGCCCCAGCTGGTGGCAGCTGCCGGCGGCGATCTGTTCATGCCCGGCGGCAAGGCAGACTTCAAAAACATGATGGCAGGCCTGGCTGACGGCTCTGTGACCCGGGAGCAGCTGCAGATCAATGCCACCCGTGTCTACCGTATGGCAAAGGAACTGACAGGGAAATAATCGACTTTTCAATGCTGTCCAATCTCCCGGACCTCTCATGGTCCGGGAGATTTGCATTGTCCAAAGCTACGGCTGTATTCAAAATTGTTTTATACAAAACGAAATCTTTGGAAATATGGCGAATTTTTATTACAGCTTTCCGAGGGGAAATGGTATGATAATATCATCCTAAAAATGTATAAGGAGAGAGCTGTAAGAAAAAAGGAAAAGATCCCAATCGCCTCCGCTTTAAGGACTACTTTGGTTCCTCTGCCATGGCTGTGGGCGAAGCCATCGGTGCAGACTTTATGCCCGGTGAGACCCTGAACATCGAATGCATGGACTACGAGATCTACAAGAACGGCCGTGACCGCAGCGCCCTGTGCAATGCCTGCAATAAGTTCCTGGGCAAGGCCCAGAGCGCCATTTCCACCGTCCTGGTCAGCGGCGTTCTGCTGGCCATCGGCTACGAAGTGGACTCCGTTACCGGTACCTTCCTGGGTGAGCTGTCTGCAATCCCCACCATGCTGACCTGGTTCATCGTGATCATGGGTCTGGTTCCCGGCATCCTGAGCATCATTGCATGGCTGTTCCTGAAGAAGTATCCCATCACCGATGAGATCCGTGCGGATATGGATCAGAAGCTGAATAAGTAATTTTCTACATCGTCAATTTTCGGCGGCGGCAATAAGCCGTCGCCCTTTTTAAGAAGGAGCATTGGTTATGAAAAAAATATCTTTTAACAGCAATTGGCTCTGCAACGGCAAGGCCGTCACCTTGCCCCATGATGCACAGATTTCTGAGGTCCGTTCCGCTTCTGCATCCGATGGCGGCCACGGTTATTTCCCCGGCGGCATCTATACCTATGAGAAAACCTTTACCGTCCCGGCGGAATGGGAAGGAAAGCAGGTGCTGATCGAATTTGAAGGCGTATATAGAAACTGCACCGTTTCCCTCAACGGCAAGGAAATCGGTGGCCACCGGTATGGCTATACCGGATTTGCACTGCCTCTGGAGCAGCTGAACTTCGGCGCAGAGAATACCATCACCGTGGTGGCAGACAATTCTCAACTGCCCAATTCCCGCTGGTATACCGGTTCCGGTATTTACCGCCCTGTGTGGCTGCATGTAGGCGGCGAAAAGCGGGTGGAATACCGGGGTGTGAAGATCACCACCGTTTCCATTCAGCCTGTGGTGATTAAGGTGGAAGTCAATGCCACCGTGGAAGCAAAGGTAGAAATCCTGGAGGGCGAAACCGTCGTTGCCTCTGGCGTGCCCGGGGAAATTTCCATCCCCGATGCCAAGCTTTGGAGCGAGGAAACTCCCAACCTCTATACCTGCCGGGTCACCGCAGGGGAGGATGTGGTGAAGGAGAAATTCGGCATCCGGGAAATCAAATGGAGCCCCAAGGGCCTGTTTATCAACGGCAAGGAAACCCTCCTCCGGGGCGGCTGTGTCCACCATGACAACGGTATTCTGGGTGCTGCTGCCCACGATGAAAGTGAATGGCGCCGGGTGCGGATTCTGAAGGAAGCGGGCTTCAATGCCATCCGCGCTGCCCACAATCCCTGCAGCCGGGCGATGCTGGAGGCCTGCGACCATTACGGCATGTACATGATGGACGAGACCTTTGACATGTGGTACAACCGCAAGACCAGGTTTGACTACGGTGTGGACTTTGAAACCCACTGGGCCGAAGATACTGCGGAAATGGTGAACCGGGATTATAACCATCCTTGTGTGATTCTGTACTCCATCGGCAATGAGGTGGCGGAACCCAGCGAAGCCAAGGGCTTGGACTACGGCAAAAAGCAGGTGGAGCTGATCCACAGCCTGGATGCCACCCGGCCTGTTACCTGCGGCTTAAATCTGATGATCATGAGCCGGGCCGCCAAGGGGCAGGGTATTTATAAAGACGGTGAGCAGAACACCGGCGCAAAGGAGCAAAGCAAGGGCGAGGAAAAGGTTCAAAATGGCAGCTTGATCTTCAATACCATGGTTTCCTTCGTGGGTACCGGCATGAACAAGGGCGGCAACTCTCCCAAGGTGGATGCTCTGGCAACTCCCATGATCAATGCTCTGGACATTGCCGGCTATAACTACGGCTCCGGCCGCTATCCTCTGGAGGGCAAGCTGCATCCGGAGCGGATCGTTTTCGGCTCCGAGACTTTCCCCCAGGACATTTACAAGAATTGGGAGCAGGTGAAAAAGCTGCCCTACCTGCTGGGCGACTTCATGTGGACCAGCTGGGACTATCTGGGCGAAGCCGGCATCGGCGCCTGGAGCTATACCGGTGGCCAGCCTTTCAACCGCCCCTATCCCTGGGTTCTGGCCGGTGCCGGTGTCATCGACATCTGCGGCACTCCCGACGGCTCCTGCCGCTATGCCTCCACTGTCTGGGGCCTGGAGAAAGCACCCCGGATTGCTGTAAAGCCTGTGAATCATCCCGGCGTTCGTCCCAGCAGATCCGTCTGGCGCGGCACCAATGCCATCGAAAGCTGGGCGTGGAGCAATTGTGAAGGCAACAAGGCCGAGGTGGAAGTTTATTCCGATGCGCATACTGTGGAACTGCTGCTGGGCAGCAAGCGCCTGGGCAAAAAGAAGATCAAGGAATGCAAGGCCATTTTCAAGACCCGGTATACTCCCGAAGTGCTGACTGCCGTGGCCTATGATGCGGAGGGAAAAGAGCTGGGCAGATCCTGCCTGCAGCCGGCAAAGGGAGCGCTGAAATTGCGCCTGCAGCCGGAGGAGAGCCACAGCGATATCGTTTACATTCCCGTGGAAATCGCAGGCGAAAACGGCGTTGTGGAATCCAATGCAGACCGGAAGCTGACCGTTACCCTGGAGGGCGGCGAACTGCTGGGCTTCGGCAGCGCCAACCCCTGCCATGAAGAGCAATACCACACCGGCTCCTTTACCAGCTACTATGGCCGGGCTCTGGCGGTTGTTCGCAAGACATCCGAGAAACTGTCCGTGACTGTGAGCGGTTCCGGCCTTGCTCCCGTGACAGCAGAAATCCTGTAAGGAGGAAAATCCCATGATGCAGCAATTACAACAGGCAAGAGGCATTTTTACCGGAAATCTGGGTAAGCTGCCTCACCCCGAAAATACCCCGCTGATCCGCAGCGCCGCGGCTGAGGGCATTGTTCTGCTGGAAAATGATGGTATTCTGCCTCTGCAGCCGGGAAAAATCGCACTGTTTGGTGCCGGTGCGGATGGTACCGTATACTGCGGAACCGGCAGCGGCTACGTATTTACCCCGCATGTGGTCACGGTCCGGGAAGGCCTGGAAAAGGCCGGATTCGTATTGACCAGTGCTGACTGGCTGAAGCGCTGTGCCGACAATGAGCGCATGGTGAACAAAAAGGACAAAACCCTTAGCTGGCTGGACCGGAAGTGGAGCGGCATTTCCATTCTGGCAGAGGAACCCCGGATCACAGCAGAAGATTTGAAAACGGCAGAAGCGGAAACCGCTATCTATGTGATCCGCCGTAACGCCGGCGAAGGCGGCGACCGGAAAGCGGAGAAGGGTGACTGGCTGCTTAGCGACCGGGAACGGGAGAATCTGACCGCTGTGACGGCCCATTACGCCCATACGGTTGTGGTACTGAATACCTGCGCCATGGACCTAGGCTTCGTAAAGGAGATTCCCGGCATCAGCGCCCTGGTGTATATGGGTCTGGGAGGCATGGAAGGCGGCAACGGTCTGGCGGATGTACTGACCGGCCGGGTCAATCCCTGCGGCAAGCTGACAGACACCTTGGCTGCCCGGTATGAGGACTATCCCGCTGCAGGCAGCTTTGCCGACCAGAACGGTACCCAGCTGCACCCCATGTATACCGAGGGTATTTATGTGGGCTACCGCTATTTTGACAGCTTTGGCATTAAGCCTCTGTATCCCTTTGGCTACGGTCTGAGCTACACCGGTTTTGAACGGAAGATCCTGTCTGCTTCTGCGG
Organism: Faecousia sp.; assembly: GCA_045533345.1. Classification (GTDB taxonomy): domain Bacteria; phylum Bacillota; class Clostridia; order Oscillospirales; family Oscillospiraceae; genus Faecousia. Next base: position 15,564 of record JAZSHO010000133.1, read on the forward strand.
ACTGGGAAAAGACTTCCGTAACCGTGCAGGTGACCAATACCGGAAAATGCCCCGGTAAGGAAGTGGTGCAGCTGTATGTATCCGCCCCAGCAGGTAAGCTGGATAAGCCCTACCAGGAGCTGAAAGCCTATGCAAAGACCCGGGCCTTGCAGCCCGGCGAGAGCCAGGAAATTCTGCTGGAGGTGGAGACCGCCCAGCTGGCATCCTTTGATGAAAGCCGCAGCACATGGATCATGGAGCCGGGCAACTACCTGCTGCGAATTGGTGCCAGCAGCGCGGAAACCGACGTTGCGGCGACCGTTGTGCTGGACGGCGAAGCCATTGTCAGCAAGGTGACGGACATTCTGGCGGTGGACGTTCCCATCCGGGAGATTCACGGACCTGCCAGAGAGGAAGAACCGGCCCGGGGCATTCTGCTGCCCCTGTCCGCCGCAGACTGCATGACAGCGGATAACGTCAGTAAGATCCCGGACACGGTGACCACTTACCTGCCGGAAGGTGCAACCTACTTCTCTGCAGTCAATGACAATCCTTATAAACCGGCATTTTTCTGCCGGGAAGAAATGAAGTCGGTCCGCAACTGCCCCAATGCCAACTTCTATGATGTGGCGGAGGGCAAGGTGACCATGGAAGAATTTGTGGCCAGCCTGCCCAACGAAGTTCTGATGCGGATCTGCACCGGCATCCTGGAGGAAACCCCTTTCCAGGTTCCGGACCGCACCGGTGTTAAGCTGAAGAAAGTGTTTACGGCCCAGTCCTCCGGTGCCACCACCGCCCAGTATGAGAAAACGCTGGGTATTCCCTCCATGCAGCTGTTTGACGGCCCCGGCGGTATGCATGTCATCGGCTGCGCCGCTGCGGCTTTCCCCGTTGGCATGGTTCTGGCGCAGACCTGGGATATGGAACTGATTCAAGCGATAGGAAAGGCCTTCGCTCAGGATATGGAAGCATTCCAGGTTACGGTGGCTCTGGCTCCCGGCATGAACATTCACCGGGATCCTCTGGGCGGCAGAAGCTTTGAGTATTATTCCGAGGATCCTGTGGTTTCCGGCAAAGTGGCTGCTGCCTTTACCAAGGGTGTGCAGCATGACGGCAAACGGGGCGTTTCCATCAAGCATTTCGCGGTGAATAACCAGGAAACGAACCGCTTTGATGGCATGAATACGGTCACCCCCCGGACCCTGCGGGAAATCTATCTGAAGAACTTCGAAATCTGCGTCCGGGAAGCCAAGCCCATGACGGTCATGACCTCCTACAACGGCGTAAACGGCATCCACACCTCCTCCCGCCGGGATCTGGTGACCCACCTGCTCCGGGGCGAATGGGGCTTTGAGGGCTTCGTTATGACCGACTGGGGTACCCAAAGTGAAAAGACGCAGGACCTGCAGGCCGGCAATGATATCATCATGGGTGGCTATTCCGCAGAAAAGATTCTGGAAGCCATGGTCCACGTGGATTCCGTCTTTGAAGAGGGGGGCGCTGTGAAGGAAATTGTTTTCTCCCGACATGGCGGCATGGTGAAATCCGTCCACTACAGCTGGGGCAGCTTCCTGCCTGGCAAGGATGGCCGGGATACGGTAAAAACTACCGTCGCCCCCGGTAAGGCATTGAACGACCGGGTCAGCAAGGCCGTAGCCGATGGCTATGCCCGGGTGGAAGCCAATGCCGACGGTTCCAGAACGGTGATTTACTCCGGTATTGACCGGGGCGCTTATCTGGCCCGGGGAACCCTGCAGGAATGTGCCATGCGGATTCTGAATGTGCTGCTCCACTCCGCAGCTATGGAGGATCTGAAAGGACGAAGAAAGGCGTAAAAATGAGAAATCAAGTGTTTAATCCCTATCTCCCCGGCTATGAGTACATACCGGACGGAGAACCCCGGGTGTTTGGTGACCGGCTGTATATTTTTGGAAGCCATGACAAATTTGACGGAAAAGACTACTGCGAAAACGACTATGTAACCTGGTCTGCTCCGGTGGAGGATTTGTCTGATTGGCGGTATGAGGGTGTCATTTTCCGAAAGGACCAGGACCCCAGACCCGGTAATCTCTATGCCCCCGATGTGGTGCAGGGCTTGGATGGACGGTACTATCTGTACTACTCCAAGGCGGACACCTCCGTCATCAGCGTCGCAGTGTGCGATACGCCTGCAGGAAGCTATGCGTATCTGGGGGATGTTTCCTATCCCGATGGCCGTATCGTAGGGGAAAGCGCGGAGGAATACTACCAGTTTGACCCTTCCGTGCTGATCGACGAAGGCCGTGTATGGCTGTATTCCGGCTCCGGACAATACAGCATCCAAGAACGGACTCCGCAAAAACGGGTGGGTTGTATGGTGATGGAACTGGAGCGGGATATGCTGACCGTGAAGCAAGGGCCGAAGGTGCTTCTGCCCGGCTCCAGGGGCTACAATACCAAAGCCTTCTTCGAAGGTGCCTCTGCAAGAAAAATCGGCGGCCTGTACTACCTCGTTTTCCCGACGCTGGATATGACCGGGCTGAACTATGCCATCAGCCGCTACCCGGACAGAGCGTTTACCATCCGGGGCGCTATCCATTCCACCTCGGATATCGGTATCGGCAACAGCTCCTTGGCGAATCCTGCCTACCCTCTGGGCAACAATCATGGCGGTCTGGAGTGCGTAAATGGCCAATGGTACATTTTTGATCACAGAATGACCAATCGAACCACCTTCAGCCGCCAGGGTGTGGCGGAGCCTGTGACTATTGGGGAAGACGGGTCCATCCGGCAGGTGGAGTCCACCAGCTGCGGGCTGAATGGTGGACCTCTCCGGGCAGAGGGAACTTACCCTGCCTACATTGCCTGTAACTTACGCAGAGGTTCTGTTCTGTCCGGCTGCCCCTATATCACCCAGGACAAGCCCGACGGAGATACCACCGCCCGGCAGTTTGTGGCGGGAATCCGCCGAGGCTGCCGCGTGGGCTACAAATATTTTGCTTTCCCGGAGGGGGCGCTGTCTTTCTCTGTCCGGTACCGCTGCAGCGGAAAGGGCAAGCTGGAAATGAGGCAGACCGACGGCGGCTCTGTGGCGGGCAGTGTCGCCATTTCCAAAACAGCCCGGTGGCAGCAGGCAGACGGCACTTTGCAGGTATTCCCCGGAAACGCGGGACTGTTTTTGCAGTATTCCGGTTCCGGAAGCCTGGAACTGCTGGAATTTACCTTTGGCTGAAGTCCGGATACATTTTTCTAAAAACAAAAAGCGCAGCCTGTTTGGCTGCGCTTTTTGTGCTGCGTCAAAACGGATGGCCCGACTTACATCCATGACTTGCGAAAATAAAATTTTGCGTTATAATCAAAATAACATACTTAACGGAAGAATGGAGCTTACAGACAGCATGAAAAAAGAAAGAGGACTTGCCGGTGTGATTTTTGCCCTGGCGCTGCCAACCATCCTGGAGCAGGTCATGGCCACAGCGGTGCAGTATATCGATACAGCCATGGTGGGCAGTTTGGGAACGCAAGCCACCGCGGCGGTGGGTGCCACCGGTACCGTGGGCTGGCTGGTGTATGGTGTCATTGCAGCCTTTGGCATCGGTTTTCTGGCCATCATTTCCCAGGCCTGCGGCGCGGATGATGAGGATTCTGCCCGGCATGCCGTGGCCCAGAGCGTTCTGGTGGTGCTGGTCCTTGGTTGTGTGTTCACAGCAGTTTTGCTGTCCTTAAGCAAATGGATCCCTGTCTGGATGCAGGTGGACCCGGCGATCCAGTCCCTGGCAGCCTCTTACTTCTTTATTCTGTACCTGCCCATGCTGCCCCGGACGGCTTCCACCATTTTCGGCACGGTTCTTCGGGCGGCAGGGGATACCAAAACCCCCATGAAGGTGGGAATTATCGTCAATCTGATCAACGTGGTCTTGAACTTCCTGCTGATCTATCCCACCCGGATACTGAACCTGGGCAGCCTGTCCTTCCGGATGCCCGGTGCCGGTCTGGGGGTCATCGGTGCGGCGGCTGCCAGCGCCATTGCCTTTGCCTGGGGCGGCATCCAGATCACCTGGGTTTTGTGGAAGCATCCCCGGATCTCCCCCAGAGGACTCTCTCTGCGGCCGGACTATCCGCTGCTGAAGGCCTGCTTCAAAATTTCTTTCCCCAATATTCTGCAGCGCTTCGGTACCTCATTGGGCTATGTGGTCTTTGCCGCCATGATCAATTCCATCGGTGAAGTGGCCACGGCGGCCCACACCATCGCCAATACGGTGGAATCCGCCTTCTATATTCCCGGCTATGGTATGCAGACCGCTGCCGCTACTTTGACCGGAAACGCCTACGGTGCCAGGGACCGGGAGAAAATGAACTCTCTGGCCGCTATGTTTGTCCCCATTGAAATCGGACTGATGATCCTTTCCGGTGCGACGCTGTTTGCCTTTGCGCCTATGCTGATGTCCCTGTTCTCGGACAATCCGGAGGTCATTGCCCAGGGCGCCCTGGTGCTGCGGATGGTGGCGGTATCGGAACCCCTTTACGGATTCTCCATTATCGTAGAGGGTATGATGATGGGCGTGGGCAAAACCAAGGAACCCTTCCTGTATAACATCATCGGTATGTGGGGCATCCGGATCGTGGGCACCTTTATTTGCACCCAGCTGCTGGGAATGGGTCTGGCCTCCGCCTGGGCCTGCATGATCAGCCACAATGTGTTCTTGTTCTTCCTGTATCTTGTCTGCTATCTCCGGGGCAGCTGGAACCCTATGAACAAGCACCGGGAACGGTAATGTTCCGCGCTGGAATAATCTGCGCAAAAACTGCCCGTACCGGGGCCTTTGCCTTATGGAATTTGCAGAATTGATATAGATGTACCGAAAAACCCTTGCATTTTGCGAAGAAGTATTGTATCTTATTCTTATAGGAAACAACTACCACTAAGAAAGTATGAGGTTTTAAATATGCAGAAATTCAGCTATAGAATCGAAAAAGACTTCGCCATCCATTTTGGCCCCGCCGGCCGTCTGGCCAACCTGGCAAAGCAGTACCCCGACACCACCGCCATTCTGAAGATGGGCACCCGTACCGCCAACATCTCCCAGCCTATGAAGGTCGTTACCATGGGTATCCGTAAGGACGACGTGGTCGTGGTTACCACCGAAGGCCCCTCCGAAGTGGAACTGCTGGACGTCCTGTTCCAGTACTTTGAGGCTGCTCTGTAAGCGAATCAAATCGAAAAAGGAAATCCCGGTGATGCAATCACCGGGATTTTTTTATTGGGGTTCGATGGAAAGCAGGCGTACCTCCAGCATATCCAGCATGGCGTCCAGCTCCAGGGTGTGGTCCTTTGCGTCCGCAAGATATTTGCTGCACCGGGGAGTGGACAGGGCCTCCAGGGCCTTGTACTCCCGTTCCGAATCCAGCTCCAGGGCGCCCATGTCCACCCATTGGTCAAAGGCAGAGCCGGACTTGCGGCTCAAAATGGTTTCCCGAACCAGGTATTTTCCGTTTTTCACATCCTTCAGCCGCAGATGTACATCCAGACTCTGCACCGGGTCAAAGGGGGTGTAGCGGTCCGTAAAGGTCATGTCGAACCGCTCACCCAGGGCGTACAGGTGAGAGAAATGACGGTAATTGTACAGCAGGAGGATGTAGCGGCTTCCCTGTCGGGTGGCGAACCAGCCATCGCCGCTGCCGATATAGGTGCTGCCCAGCTGCCGCAGCAGCCACAGGGCATAGAAGCTGGCCTTGGGGATGCCTCCAACGGTAAACAGTCCCAGACCGCCGAAAAACAGCTCCTTGGGCAGGGGGGCTTCGCCCATCCAGTCCGTCAAGGACCAGTAGCCGAAGCTGTCCAGCCGGTCGTAGTTTTCCAGGATGTTTTTGACGATGTAGCAGGACTTGAAGCAGGTGTCGTTCAGCAGGTCCTCCTGGCTGGGGGTATTGTTCCATTCCGTCAGGAAAATGGGCGTTTTCTTCAGCCCCAGCTGCTCCCGTTCCGAGCGCACCTGGTTGACAAAATCCCGGAAGCCGTCGGGCTTGTCCCGGAGAGTCATGGAATAGACAAAGCCGAAAATGGAATCCTTGCTCCTGGAGCCTTCCGCCAATGCGGTGTCATAGTAGTAAAAGTTCAGAAAATCCGGCATACAGCCGTTTTTTCTGCACCAGGCAAGGAAGGGGATATACCAGTTGGTGTACTGGGCTTCCACAATATAGTAGGTGGGCGGGGTGCCGAAGGACAGGGCGCTGTCACATTCCTTCACTGCTTTCCAGGTGCATTTGTAGAATTCATAGAAGGCTTCTGCGGTGGAGAAGCCGTACAGATCCGTGGGGGTATCCGGCTGGGTCCATACGCAGAAATGCCAGTGGTAAACATCCTCCCCGTATCGCTCCAGAAGATGCCCCACCACCGCTTTGACCAGGTGGTGCCAGGCGGTCAGATCGTTGGGTTCGCTGACCAGATAATTGAAGAGGCGACGCTGGGGATCCTTGGCCAGAAGGGCAGGCATGAAGGACAGCTGAACCATAGGTTTGAGGCCCACGGAGGCCAGAAAATCAAAGACTTTGTCAATGTAGGCGAAGTTGTAAACGGGCTTACCATCGGGACTCTGGCTGTAAACATGCAGTTCGTCAGAGAGGATGCCGTTAAACTTGATGTATTGGAAGCCGATTTCCTTCTGCATCCGGCGGACCATCTGCTGAATGTCTGCCGTCAGCAGGTCGGAGGCGCTGCCAACGGTCATCACATTTCGCCAGGTATGCTTCAGCAGCTGTGTTTCTCCATTGGCGCTGAGCTGGATATTGCAGCTGATGGAATTGGCGGGGGCAGGGGCAGCGGTTTGGGCAGGCTCCAGATATTTTTTAAGTCCCGCCATGTAATCGTGCTGCTCCACCGTCAGCAAGGGCTTTTTCTCCGGCTTCTTTTCCCGGTTCTGGCGGCGGTAGACGCTGGGCAGAACACCAAATTCCTTCTTGAAGGCCTGGACAAAGGCGTGGGAATTGGGGAAGCCGCTGTCTGCGGACACGTCCTCGATGATTTTCTCGGTGTTCAGCAGCTCGTCCATGGCATGGTTCAACCGGATTTGGGTCAGATAATTCAAGAAGGTCATGCCGAATTGCTGGTCAAAGAATTTGGACAGATAGGGGGGCGACAGGTGGACCATTTTCGCCAACCGGGACAGGGAGAGATTTTCCGTGTGATGCTCCCGGACCAGCCGGGCGATTTGGGTGACCCGGGCGGCGTGGCGGTGGCTTTGGACATCCTGGGCATGGGTCCGCTGCAGACGGAAGTTGTTGTACATCACGTCCATCAGCTCGTAAATATAGGCCCAGTTGCGAAGCTCGTAGCCGGTCTGCTGGTCGGCGTTGTTCTTGATGATTCTGGCCACCAGGCTACGTAAGGTACCGAAGGCTGCGTTATCTCCCTGGACGGCGCTGTTGCAGAAAAACTGGGGATGCTGGGGGTCCGGCAGAGTCTGCTCGAAAATAGACTGCTCAAACTGGACACAGACGAAGGTGCAGTCGGTGCTGCGCAGTTCGTGGGAGGCGTGACCGTCGATGGTGATTACGTCCTCCGGGCCCAGGGTGTAGCTGTGGCCGTCCACGACCACGGTGCAGCGTCCGCTTAAAACAAGGTTGACCTCAAAATAATCGTGCATATGCGGCTCAATATAGCCGATCTGATGCATAGAACAGCGCAAGGGCATCTGGGTATTAAAATCCGCGATTTCGTAATTTTTGCGCATGGGATGCACCTCCTTATGATCGTATTATAAGGACGATAGGATAAAAAATCAATGTTTTATCCTGCTTAGCGATGGCGTTTACGACAATTTTTTAATATGAGATGTTAAAAATGACGAATACATTTTAATTTTAAGGTACTATTTTACATTTTGATGCGGCGGGATTTTCCGATTTTGGGGAATCTCGCTTATTCATTTTGCACAACCGTAAGGGAATGTAATTTGCATAGTTTCACAAAAACCGGGAGATTTTAATCTGCCTCTGCCTATGTTGGCGTTTCTGCGGGTTTGTTCATTTTTGCGCCGGGAAAAAACGCAAAAATATAAGCGAAAGCGAAAAAAA
>JAZSHO010000092.1:0-34979 GCA_045533345.1 Faecousia sp.
TTCCTGACCATCACTCCCGGTGTCCGCTTCGCTGACGGCGATGTGGGTGACCAGAAGCGTGTCATGACCCCCGCTGCCGCCAAAGAGATCGGCTCCGACTACATTGTGGTTGGCCGTCCCATCACCGCTGCTGCTGATCCCGTGGCCGCCTACGAGCGCTGCGTGGCAGAGTTCTGCGATTGATTTTTGACGCACCAAAACAAACGCATGTCATTGCGAGGAGGACCGTCGCAACGGTCCGACGTGGCAATCCCCCGGACATTCCGGAACCCTTAGGAGATTGCCACACCAGTGTGCGCACTGATTCGCAATGACAGAAATAACGATAAAAGGAGAACCATCATGGAAGCTTATAAGAGAGAGTTTATTGAATTCCTGCAGGATGCAGGTGTTCTGAAGTTCGGCGATTTCACCGCCAAGTCCGGCCGCAAGATCCCCTACTTCGTTAATGCCGGCATGATCAAGACCGGCGACCAGATCACCAAGATGGGTGAGTTCTATGCCAAGGCTTACACCGATAAGCTGGGCAAGAAGGAAGCTGTCCTGTACGGCCCCGCCTACAAGGGCATTTCCCTGTCCATTTCCGCTGCCGTCGCACTGAGCAAGCAGGGGCTGGACCTGCCCTTCTTCTTCAACCGGAAGGAAGTCAAGGACCATGGCGAAGGCGGCACCTTCGTTGGTTACGTGCCCCAGGCAGGTGAAGAAATCGTCATCATTGAAGACGTCATCACCGCCGGCACCGCCATCCGGGAGTCCATGGAGATCCTGAGCCACCTGGAGGGCACCAAGGTCATCGCCACCTTCATCATGGTGGACCGGAAGGAAAAGGGCCAGACTGAGAAGGGCGCCATGCAGGAGATCGAGGAGCAGTTCGGCTTCCCCGTTTACTCCGTGGTGGATGTTTATGACATCATCGAGTACCTGGAAGAGGATCCCGCCAACGAAGAAAATGTCACCCGGATCAAGAACTATCTGGCTGTAAACGGAGCAAAGTGATATGAGAAGTCTGATCAGCATTCTGGAACTGAGCGTGGAAGAGCTGGATCAGCTCATCGCCACCGCCAAGGACATCATTGCCCATCCCGAGGCTTACTGGGACAAGTGCGCCCACAAGAAGCTGGCCACCCTGTTCTTTGAGCCCTCCACCCGTACCCGCTTAAGCTTCGAGGCTGCCATGCTGGAGCTGGGCGGCACCGTACTGGGCTTCAGCGAGGCCAACTCCTCCTCCGCCGCCAAGGGCGAAAGCGTAGCCGACACCGCCAAGACCGTTTCCTGCTACGCCGACATCATCGCCATGCGGCATCCCAAGGAGGGCGCACCCTACGTCGCCTCCCAGGCTGCCACCATTCCAGTCATCAACGCCGGCGACGGCGGTCACAACCATCCCACCCAGACTCTGGCCGACCTTCTGACCATTTCCCGGGAAATGGGACGGCTTAGCAATCTGACCATCGGTCTGTGCGGCGACCTGAAGTACGGCCGCACCGTTCACTCCCTCATTGAAGCCATGAGCCGCTACGAGGGCATCAAGTTCGTTCTGATTTCCCCCAACGAGCTGAAGATCCCCGGCTTCATCCGCTACAACGTGCTGGAAAAGCACAGCATTCCCTACACCGAGGTTTCCTCTCTGGAGGAGGCTATGCCTCAGCTGGATGTGCTGTACATGACCCGTATCCAGCGGGAGCGCTTTGACGATCCCTACGAATACGAGCGTCTGAAGGACAGCTACATTCTGGATACCGAGAAGATGAAGCTGGCAAAGCAGGAAATGTGCGTGCTGCATCCCCTGCCCCGTGTCAACGAGATCTCCGTCAAGGTGGACGAGGATCCCCGGGCCGCCTATTTCCGCCAGGCCCTCAACGGCAAGTACATGCGCATGGCGCTGATTCTGAAGCTGCTGGAAGAGGCCAAGCGCAACCCCGTGAAGCCCGCCATCGACACTTCCGAGCTGGAATTTGATCGGGTCTGCAAGAATCCCAAGTGCATTTCCCAGACCGAGCAAGAGCTGCCCCAGCTGTTCCGCTGCACCGACAAAGCAGCCAATATTCACCGCTGCATCTACTGCGAGCAGAGAGCCTAACATACGAAAAAAGAACCTCGACTTTCGTCGAGGTTCTTTTCTTATCCTTTGTATCTGGGTTCGCAGGTCAGGTTCACACCCAGGCGTTTGAAGATCTTTTCGTCCACGCTGGACAGAATCACGGAGGAATGGACATCGCAGCCCCGGAGCTTGCTCAGCTGCTCCATGGCCAGTTCTGCCGTGGGATTGGTGGCAGCACTGATGGACAGGGCGATGAGGGTCTCGTCGGTGTGGAGCCGGGGATTCCGGTTGCCCAGATGGTCCACCTTCAGATGCTGGATAGGTTCAATGGCCGCGGGGGAGATCATGTGCAGCTCGTCCGGCAGATTTGCCAGCACCTTCAGCGCATTCAGCAGCAGCGCAGAGGAGGCACCCAGCAGAGCAGAGGTTTTGCCGGTGACGATGGTACCGTCGGGCATTTCCATAGCGGCAGCAGGCTTGCCGGTCTTCTCCGCAAGTTCCAGAGCGGGAGAGACAACCTTGCGCTCCTCGGGGGTGACGCCGGCCTTCTTCATCAGCAGTTCCAGCTTGCGGATGGTCTCTTCCTTGCCCTTGCCCTGCTTCAGTTCACACAGGGCCACATAGTACCGGCGGAGGATCTCCTGCCGGGAGGCGTACCGGGCAGCCTCGTCATCCACGATGCAGTTGCCAACCATGTTGACGCCCATATCCGTGGGGGACTTGTAGGGGCAATGGCCCAGAATCTTCTCAAAAATGGCCACCAGCACGGGGTATGCTTCCACGTCCCGGTTGTAGTTGACGGTGGTGACCCCGTAAGCATCCAGATGGAAGGGGTCAATCATATTCACATCGTTGAGGTCCGCAGTGGCTGCCTCGTAGGCAAGGTTCACGGGATGATTGATGCTGAGATTCCAGATGGGGAAGGTTTCAAACTTGGCATAACCGGCGGTGATGCCCCGCTCATGCTCGTGGTACAGCTGGCTCAGGCAGGTGGCCAGCTTGCCGCTGCCGGGACCGGGAGCGGTAACCACCACCAGGGAGCGGCTGGTTTCGATGTAATCGTTCCGGCCGAAACCCTCAGCACTGACGATGTGGGCCGTGTCGGAGGGGTAACGGGCGATGTCATAGTGATGATTGACCTTGATGCCCATGCCCTCCAAACGGGACTGGAACGCTTTCGCCAGGGCCTGGTCATGGAACCGGGTCAGCACCACGCTGGAAACATACAGACCGAAGCCCCGGAAAATGTCGATCAGCCGAATCACATCCCGGTCATAGGTAATGCCCAGGTCGCCCCGGACCTTATTCTTCTCAATGTCATCGGCGTTGATGGCAATGACCATTTCCACCTGGTCCTTCAGCTGCAGCAGCATACGCAGCTTGCTGTCAGGCTGGAAGCCGGGCAGAACACGGGAAGCGTGGTTGTCGTCATACAGCTTGCCGCCAAACTCCAGATACAGCTTGCCGCCGAACTGGGCGATCCGGTCCCGGATATGCTCAGACTGCATCTGCAGATATTTGTCATTATCAAATGCGAACGTTGCCATATATACCGCCTCTTTCAAAAAAATCACTTTTACTATTTTACTTCATCTTCCGAAAAATAGCAAGATAAATCCCCTGTATTTTTCTGTAGCCGACGAGGATTGACACACATTCGCCACACCGCTATAATAAAGCCATAATGACCTTTGAGGTGATGTTCCGTGAAATTTTTGCGTCAGATTCTGCTGATTTTTCTGTTTTCCTTTTTGGGAGAATTGCTGCGAAGCTTGATTCCGCTGCCTATTCCCGCCTCCATTTATGGCATGGTGCTTCTGTTTGCGGCATTGTCCTTCAAAATCGTCAAGCTGGAAAACATCAAATCCGCAGGCTCTTTTCTGGTTTCTCTGTTCCCGCTGCTGTTTGTGGCCCCGGTGGTGAGCCTCGTGGACTGCTGGGCAGACATCGCCCCGAAGCTGATTCCCATTTTGTTCCTGCTGATTTTCAGCACCCTGCTTTGCTTCTTCGTTTCCGGACGGTTCACCCAATGGCTGATGAAGCGGAAGGAGGGAAAGAACCATGACTGACCTGCTGTTTTCCAACCAGTATTTCTGCGTGGCGCTGACCGTGGTGGTCTTCTCCTTCGCCAATGCCCTCCAGCAGAAATTCAAATACGCCATTTTGAATCCCATCGTTATCAGCGCAGGCATCATCATTTTGATTCTGACGGTGCTGGATGTGCCCAACGCCACCTACCAGGCAGGCTGCCAGATGCTCAATTACCTGCTGACCCCCGCTACCATCTGTCTTGCCATCTCCTTTTATGAGCAGTACCAGGCTATGCGCAGCCACATGGGTGCCCTGGCCGTCGGTGCTATTGCCGGAACTATTTGCTGCCTGGGTACCATTTACATTCTGTGCCGGTTCTTCGGTTTCGACCGGGTGCTGACCATATCTCTGCTTCCCAAGGGCATCACCAATGCCATCGGCGTGGCTTTAAGCCAGGAAATCGGCGGTATTGCCGCCATCACCTCCACAGGTATCGCAGTAACGGGAACTTTCTGCAACATCTGCGGCCCTGCCCTGTGTAAGCTGTTCAAAATCCAGCACCCCATCGCCCAGGGCGTGGCATTCGGCACCGCAGGTCACGTCATCGGCACCTCCCGAGCCTCCGAACTGAGCGCCCTGGCCGGTGCCACCGGATCCCTGGCGCTTACCATCGCCGGTCTGTTTACGGCACTGCTGCTGTCCTTTTTGGCGCAATATCTGTAAAAGAATCCCCATCTGCAAAGATGGGGATTTTTCCTTGTATTGCTACAAGTACCATGCTATAATGGCCTTATCTACCAAATGGAGGTGTTTTTCTTGGAATTTCATGTTAATCATCCCATCCTGTTCCTGCTGGCGGGTATTTTGATTGCCGCTGTGCTGGGACAGTCCATTTACTTCCTGCTGAAGGCCCTGCGCCGCAGTAAGGAACTGGGCATGGACCAGACCAAGATCCGCAAAACCATCAAAACCGCTGCCGTTTTCACCATTGCTCCGGCAGTTTCCATCGTCATCAGTGTCATTACCTTGAGCAAGAGTCTGGGCATTCCCCTGCCCTGGCTGCGGCTCAGCGTGGTGGGTTCCCTCAGTTACGAGGCCATTGCCGCTTCCAATGCCGTCAGCGCCATGGGTCTGGAGCTGGGCAAAATCAGCAGCCTCACCGCCCAGCAGTACGTAAACATCACCCTGGTCATGACCATTTCCATTCTGGTTGGCATCTGGCTGGTGCCTGTCATCGGCAAGAAGCTGCTGGGCGGCATGACCAGCCTGGAGAACCGGGACAAAAAGTGGGCCGAGATTTTTCAGAACGCCATGTTCATCGGTATGATCTCCGCCTTCCTGGGTTATGTGTTCTGTGATTTCTCCCGTCTTTGGGCTCCCGTGGAGGGCTTCACTGCCACCTCCGGACTGATTCCTGTGGCCGTCATGGCGGTTTCTGCTGTGATCATGGTGATTCTGGGTCTGCTGATGCGCAAGCCCAAGCTCAGCTGGCTGGGTGATTACGCGCTGCCTATCAGTCTGGTGCTGGGTATGATCTCCGCCATTCCCATCACTGCTATTTTCGGTTAAGGAGGTGCCATCATGAAAAAGAATTTAAGCTACATCGATTCCGTCCATCGGGACGGCAGAATCTGGAATATCTCCATGATGCTCCTGCTGATTGCCTTCCCTCTGACTGTGGCTGCCATTTTTGGCGCTGCCCCCGACTGGGGCGCACTGGCTGTGGGTCTGCTGGCTACTGCTCCCATGTACTGGGCAGTGGGTGTCATTGAAACCATCACCTTCGTTCCCATGCTGGGTGCCGGCGGCTCTTACTTGAGCTTCGTCACCGGCAACATCTCCAATCTGAAGCTGCCCTGTGCCCTAAATGCTCTGGAGCAGAACGGCGTCAGCGCCAGCAGTGAGGAGGGCGAAGTGATTTCCACCATTGCCATCGCCACCTCTTCCATCGTCACCACCATCATTATCGTCATCGGTGTCATCTGCATCGTGCCTCTGACCCCCATTCTGGAAGCCCCTGTGCTGGAGCCTGCCTTCGCCCAGATGCTTCCCGCTCTCTTCGGCGGTCTGGGTGTGGCCTTCGTCAGCAAGAACTGGAAGATCGCCATTGCCCCCGTGATTCTGATGCTGATCCTGTTCATTTTCGTGCCTGCCCTGAACGCCGGTACTGTAGGCATTATGGTGCCTGTTTCCGTGCTGTTCACCATCGCGGTGGCCCGTATCCTTTACAAGAAGGGAGTGCTGTAAATGTTCGGTTGGATCATTCTGGCTGCGTTGGTGCTGTTTGTTGCTGTGGTAGCCATCCGCACCATTCGCTTCACCCCCAAGCCCCAGCCCGTTCTGTCCGAGGAAACAGTGGAATTCGACAAGGATGCCGCCATCGATGCCCTTGCTCAGCTGGTCCGCTGCAAGACCATTTCCTATAATGACAAGGCGCTGGAAGATGATGCGGAATTTGAAAAGCTCATTTCCCTGCTGCCCGGCCTTTACCCCAAGGTTTTTGAAGTCTGTGAATTTCAGCAGCTGCCCGACCGGGCGCTGCTGCTGCGGTGGCCCGGCAAGAACCCCAGGGACCCCGCCGTGCTGATGGCCCACTACGATGTGGTTCCCGTCAACGAGGAAAAGTGGGACAAGCCTCCCTTCGCCGGTATCATTGAGGACGGCGTTCTCTGGGGTCGCGGTACTCTGGACACTAAGGTCACCTTCAACGGCGTTCTGTCCGCTGCCAACCATCTGATTGGCCAGGGTTTCCAGCCCGAAAACGACATCTTCTTCGCTTTCTCCGGCGGCGAAGAGGTAAACGGTAAAGGCGCTCCCAACATCGTGCAGTATTTCGTTGACCATAATATCCAGCCTGCCATGGTGGTGGACGAGGGCGGCGCTGTTGTGGAAAATGTCTTCCCCGGTGTGAAGCTGCCCTGCGGCCTCATTGGCATCGCCGAAAAAGGCATGATGAACGCCCAGTTCAAAACCCTGTCCGCCGGCGGTCATGCCTCTGCCCCGAAGCCCCACACTCCCGTGGGCGTGCTGGCTGCTGCCTGCAAGAAGGTGGAGGACAATCCCTTCAAGTGCCACATCGAAGGTCCTGCCGCGCTGATGTTCGACACGCTGGGCCGCTACTCCACTGCCCTGTACCGGATGATTTTCGCCAATAAGTGGTGCTTCAGCTGGGTGCTGGACCTGCTGGGCAAGACCTCCGGCGGTGAAATGAACGCACTGATGCGCACCACCGTGGCCTTTACCCAGATGGAAGGCAGTTCTGCCCGGAACGTGATTCCTCCCGAGGCAAAAATGGTTGCCAATATGCGCCTGAATCCCCACGACAGCGTGGCTTCCGCCCTGGAGTATCTGAAGAAGACCGTGAACAACGAGGCTGTGGAAATCACCGCCCTGGAATCCTTTGAGCCCAGCCCCATCTCTGAGGTGGATTGCCCCGCCTGGGACAAGGTGTCCGCTGCCGTAGCCGAAACCTGGCGCGGCTGCATCGTGGCCCCCTATCTGATGGTGCAGTGTTCCGATTCCCGGCACTACGGCAAGATCTCCAACCATGTGTACCGCTTCTCCGCCATGGATTTGACCAGCGAAGAGCGCGCCACCATCCACGGTAACAACGAGCGGATTCGTCTGGAATGCGCCCACCGGGCTGTGGAATTCTACATCCGTCTGATGAAAAAGTGCTAAAAAAACGGGAGAAGCCCACGGGCTTCTCCCTTATCTTTATTCCTTTGTTGCGGAAGCGATGGCTTCCAGGTTCTTTTCCAGATAGATCTTCTGGGTCACAGCCACGATGCAGCTGTACAGCAGCCGCCGGGCGCCGAGGCTTTCGGAGTCTGCCGGACTCTCCGGGTCGCCGATTTCCACCGTGTCTGTCAGTTCCACAGTAAACTGCAGCAGGCTTTCCAGCTGACGGCAGAAGAAATCATAGGCAATTTCCAGAGGATAGGTTCGCTTCTGCAAGGCAATGAACCCCGTCAGCGCATCCAGGGAAAGTACCGTCTTGGCCACCGCAATGAAAAACAGATAGGCAATCTGTTCCCGGTCGTACTGCTTCTTCACCGGATTGGCAACCAGGCCCTTTTTGACATAGTTGCTGATCATGGAGTTGGTCAGACCGTAATCCCCCAGCGGTGCCAGATATTCCGATATGTACTTGGAAGTCTGCTCCAGATAAAGACCCACATTGGGAATCTCATTGTACCGGGGCAGATGAAAGTCTGCAACAGATGCCGCGACTTTTTTCTTGGTTTCCTGCATCATATGAATCACCTGGGGTCATTATAGCGGGAAACTGGCAGAAAGTCAATAAGTGAAACCTTAACTTAAGATTTTCTTGACAACAATACGGGTTACTGATATCATAGAAGCAGTTATTAAAAAGCCGCTGAAATTGAGGTAATTTGTATGAAATTCAGAATTGTTGCCGATTCCTCCTGCAACGTCCTTTCTATGGAGGATCCCAATTATATTACCGTCCCTCTGAAAATCGTCGCTGTGAAGGAATATGTGGACGATGCTGCCCTGGATCTTCCCGGTATGATGGAATACCTGCGCAACCACAAGGGCAAGTCCGGCACCTCCTGCCCCAACGTAGGTGAGTGGCTGGAAGCCTTCGGCGATGCGGAATATGTCTTCGGCATCACCATTACCAAGAACCTGTCCGGCAGCTACAATGCCGCCAAACAGGCTGCGCAGACCTACATGGAAGAGCATCCCGGCAGACGGGTATACATCTTCGACTCCCTGTCCGCAGGTCCCGAGCTGATGATGATCGCTGACCAGATCCGCCGCTGCGAAGCTGACGGTGACGATTATGACACCACCATTGCCAAGGTTCTGGATTACCACAACCATTGCCACACCCTGTTCTGCTTGGAATCCATGATGAATCTGGCCAGAAACGGCCGTGTCAGCCCCGCCGCCGCCAAGATTGCAGGCCTGCTGGGCATCCGGGTTGCCGGTGAAGCCCAGGGAGGCACCATCGTTCCCATCCAGAAGCCCAGAGGCGCCAAGAAGGCCACCGAAACCCTGGTTTCCATGATCAAGGAGCGGGGCTTCAAGGACGGCAACCGCATCCGGGTGGCCCACTGCTTCGCAGAGCCCCAGGCCAATGCGCTGAAGGAGGCACTGCTGGCAGAATTCCCCAATATGCACTTCCATCTGGAACTGACCAGCGCCCTGTGCAGCTTCTATGCGGAAGAAGGCGGTTTGATCATCGGCTTCGAAGGCAAGTTCAACGAGGTCAACGACAATTCCAAGTTCTGATACATAGCCCCGGCAGGTTTTCCTGCCGGGGGTTATCTTTTGTGGCGCAAATGATTGTTACCGGGATGGTACGACAGAGTTCGTTTTCCCCGCAGTAGCGAATCGGGCTGGTCACCCAATAGCCTTGGTCAACTGACCATCCAAAGGCCCGAATTGTCAGCGACGACTCGTCGCAAAAGCCCGGCAGCGATTGCTGCCGGGCTCATTGTATTCAGTTACGCGTTCCGGTGGGAATTAGAAGAACTTCTTCTTGCCCAGAGCCAGCGCAGCGCCGCCGGTGGACATCATGGTTGCCAGAGCAATAACGATGCCGTCGCCGGTCTTGGGGTTGGAGGGATCAGCAGCAACAACCTTGACGTTGTTGACCATGACGTAGACGTAGTCGTCGCCATCCTGGTTCACAATGATGCTGTCCTTGCCATCGGTTTCGGGATCGCGGGTGTACCACCACCAGGTCTCCTCATTGAACAGACCTTCGTAAGCCAGCTTGTAGCCAGCCTTAGCGGTGACGTACTTAGCAACGACCTTCTCAACCTCAGCGCGGGTGATCTTGCTGTCAGCAGCGTAGTCGGTGATGTCGACCTTCTTCTCGGGAGCGCTGGTGTCGCCGTTGACGTAGATCTCCAGGTAAACCTTGCCGTCCTTGGTGTGAGCGCCACCGTTCATGGGCTCATCCTCGGTGTCGGATTCCAGCTTCCAAACTGCGTAAGCGGTAGCATCGTCATACAGATCGTAAACGGTATCCTTGGTGATCATCTTGCCGTTCAGCTTCCAGCCCATGAAGACATAGCCTTCACGCTCGGGCTGATACTTGCTGACCTTAGCGTAGATGTTCTCGCCGTAAGTAACCTTAACGCCGTAGTTAACAGTCTCTTCTGCACCGCGGTTCTCATCCAGAGTCAGGTTGAACTCCTTGGCTGCGGACCACATACCGGTCAGAGAGTCGTCGCCCATCAGAATGTCCTTGGTGACGTCGATGATGCGACCATAGTGGCTGGAGTACCAGCCCAGGAAGTCATAGCCACCGCGAGCGGGGACACCGACATACTCCTTGTACAGCTTGCCAATCTGTGCATTGACGGTGCTGACAGCATAGCCAGACAGCTTGTAGTCAATGGTCAGCTCACACTTGGTGACAACATCTTCAGGCTGAGCCTCACCACCGCCAACGATGGGCTTGCTTTCACCACCCTGGTTGCCGCTCTGGTTGCCGCCCTGCTCAGGAACTTCGGGAGTCTCGGGGGTAGTTGCTTCCTTATCCTTCAGAATAACTTCGATGACGCAGTCTTCCTGAATCTGAACGGAAGTACCAGAAATGGCAGTCATGGTAACACCATCGCCCATCTCCCAACGAGCAACTTCCATGGTTGCAGGATCATAGCCTGCATAGCAGCTCAGTGCCTCGGAAAGAGTCATAGAAGTTGCTTGCTCATAAACTGCAGTGCCAAGGCTGTTGCCACCCTCGCGCCGAACAGCTACTTCAACATAGTGACCAGTGGGGGGAGTAATTGCTTCAGCAGCAGAAGCCTGGAAAGGCACTGCAGAAACCAGCAGCAGAGCAACCAGCATGACGCTCAGCAGCTTCTTCATCACTGTTTTCATTGTTTCAAACCTCCTAAAAAATAAAGTGTTCGAAATACGCAACCGCATGCTGTGCCGCCATCGTCGCTCCATCCAGGTGGGGATGTCGGCACGGCGTACAAATTGCGGGTGTTCTTTCTTACGTGCATTATATACTATCCAAACCATTTCGTCAAGAGGTTTCTAACAAATTGTTACAGTAAAAATTACATTTTAATTACAAAATTTACATTTTAAACCATTCTTCGACATTTCTTAAAGATTCCTTAATCTTCCAGTCGGCAATCATGGGAGAATTGACAATTGCTTTTTGTGTGGCCCCATGGTAACATACCTTTATATATAATATAAGCATCAGGAGGACAAAAATGCAGTATCTTGGCATTTCCTATGATTTGAAACACACGCCCGTCCTGGACCCTGGCTTCATTCCCCTGGGTATCTGGATGGAGTCTTATTTGAAGGGCGCAGATAAGCCCGTTTCCGTGGCAGTGGAACGGAACAATGGTTACATTTCTGTTTTCCACACCCACATCCACGGCACTCCCGAAATGCAGGAAGCCGACTACCGGTACCTGGAGCGGTATGTAAAGTTCCTGCTGTGGTCCATCGGTGGCTTCCGCATCTACGTCTGCGGCTGCTCCGAGCTGGCAAAACGGTTACAGAAAGCTTACAATCCCGCAGGAGTACGGGCTTTCGACTGCGACTTCTTCTTCCGTCTTTATGAGCGGGATCTGGAAGTCATCGACCTGCCTCTGGAAGACTGCCCCCAGCCCAACGAGGCTCCTGTTCCCATCGGCGGTCATCTGGAAGGCTGCCGTATCGGCTTCGACGCAGGCGGCTCCGACCGAAAGGTTTCTGCCGTCATTGACGGAAAGTGCATTTACTCCGAAGAAGTGATCTGGCATCCCAAGACCTCCGAGGATCCCACTTACCAGTACAACGAAATTCTCACCGCTTTCCGTACCGCCGCATCCAAGATGCCCCGGGTGGATGCCATCGGCGTTTCCTCCGCCGGTGTGTTCATCGGCAATGCGCCCATGGTTTCCAGCCTGTTTATCAAGGTCCCCCGCTCCCGCTGGGATGAGGTGAAGACCGTTTACGACCGGGCAGGTGCGGAAATCGGCGATGTTCCCGTGGTAGTGGCAAACGATGGTGATGTTACCGCCCTGGCCGGTGCCATGGGCATGAACGTGGGTTCTTTGATGGGTGTCGCCATGGGCACCAGCGAAGCTGTGGGCTATGTGGACAAGGACAAGAACGTTCTGGGCTGGATCAACGAGCTGGCCTTTGCTCCTGTGGATCTGAACGAGGATGCCATGGAGGACGAATGGTCCACCGATATCGGTGTGGGCTGCAAGTACTTCTCCCAGGATGCGGTGATCAAGCTGGTGCCCCGGGCGGGCATTGAGCTGGATGAAGCTATGACCCCCGCGGAAAAACTCACGGTCGTCCAGAAGCTGATGGAGGCTGACGACCCCCGGGCCGTGGCCATCTACACCGACATTGGCCGGTACCTTGCTTACACCGTTTCCCTGTATTCCAAATTCTATGATATTCAGCGGATGATGGTCCTGGGCCGTGTTATGTCCGGCAAGGGCGGCGAAATCATTCTTACTGAGTGTCAGTCTGTACTGAAAGATGAGTTCCCCCAGCTGCATGCCGCCATCCAGGTGATGCTGCCCGACGAGAATACCCGCCGGGTGGGTCAGGCCGTGGCTGCCGCCAGCCTGCCGGAACTGCGGAAATAAAAAAATACCATCATTGCGAGCCAGCGCGCATGCTGGCGTGGCAATCCCCTAAGGTTTTCTCAAACACCGGGGGATCGCCACACCAGTTTGAGAACTGGTTCGCGATGACACCGTCTTTTTACACAATGAAATTTATGTATAAACGTTACATCGGCGACAGAGCGTTTTACCGTCACGTTCTGGGCATCGCCATTCCCATTATCATTCAGAACGGTATCACCAATTTTGTTTCCCTGCTGGACAACATCATGGTGGGCCAGGTGGGTACCATTCCCATGAGCGGCGTTTCTATCGTCAACGGTTTACTGTTCGTGTTTAACCTGTGCGTCTTTGGTGCCAGTTCCGGTGCGGGTATCTTCACCGCCCAGTTCCACGGTTCCGGGGACCAGGAGGGTGTCCGGCATACCTTCCGGTTCAAGATTCTCTCCTGCCTGGTTATTGCCTTCGTGGGAACCCTTGTTTTCCTTACCGCAGGCAATGTGCTCATCGGCCTGTATCTCACCGGTGAAGGCGACGCAGCCACCGCTGCCGGAGCATTGGAATACGGTCTGCAGTATTTGGCGGTTATGGTCTGGGGCTTCCTGCCCTTCGCCCTGTGCAACGCCTACTCCAGTACCTTGAGAGAAACCGGTGAAACCGTGGTGCCCATGGCTGCGGGTATTTCCGCCGTGCTGGTGAATCTGGTGCTGAACTATGTGCTGATTTTCGGCCACTTCGGTGCCCCCGCTATGGGCGTCCGGGGTGCGGCACTGGCAACGGTCATTTCCCGGTACGCAGAGCTTGCCATCGTGGCCGGCTGGACTCACCGGAACAAAGAAAAGAAGCCCTTCATTGTGGGTGCCTACCGGTCCTTCTATCTGCCGGGTAAGCTGCTGAAGTCCATTATGGTCAAAGGTATGCCTCTGCTCGTCAACGAATTTCTCTGGTCCACCGGCATGGCCTTTATGAACCAGTGCTACTCCACCTGCGGGTTGGATGTGGTGCCTGCCATGAACATTTCCAGCACTCTGTACCATTTGGGCAGCGTGGTATTTCTGGCTATGGGCAATTCCGTGGGCATCATCATGGGGCAGCTGCTGGGTGCCGGCAGTTCGGAAGCCCAGGTTCGGGATGCCAACCGGAAGCTGATGGTGGTATCCATCGCCAGCGGACTGGTCTTCGGTGGTGTGATTGCCGCGGTGTCCGGTGCTTTCCCCCTCCTTTACAACACCACAGATTCGGTGCGGCATCTGGCAACCTGGCTGATTTGCATCAACGCCATGGCCATGCCCTTCAATTCCTACACCAACGCCACCTATTTTACCCTTCGTTCCGGCGGTCAGACCATGGTTACCTTCCTGTTTGACAGCTGCTTCGTGTGGGTCTGCTGCGTTCCCCTGGCTTTCTGCCTGAGCCGTTTTACGGACCTTTCTATCATTCCCCTCTTTGCTCTGTGCCTGTCTACGGACCTGCTGAAATGCGCCCTGGGTGCCATCATGCTGAAGCAGGGCAAATGGATCCAGGATCTGACTACATGACAAAAACACCGTCTGCCGCAGCAGACGGTGTTTTTCTTATTTAAGGGAAGCACTGTTGTTCAGCACCAGGGTGCTGTACAGGAACAGTACGTCCTGGCCGTTGAATTCCAGGAACTGGCCCAGAAGATCGGCACGGATATACCGCAGGTCCACCAGGGTCACCTTAGCATAGTCGGCAATCAGCAGCGGCGCCATGGAGCTGCCGAAGGAATCCCGGAAGAGGATCAGTTCCCTGTCGGTAGCCGCGTTGGGATTCTCAATGGTCAGCAATGCCCGGGCACCGGACAGGTACACGTCGTAAAAGTCCTTGCTGTCCAGCTTGGTCATGTCATAAACCGCGGAGGTCTTGCCGCTTTCGTAGTCGTACACGGTACAATCACTGAGCAGCTTACTCTCCAGCAGGCGGATGGTATCCGCCTCCATAGGCAGCGCTGCCTGGCCGTAGTAGACCCCGTAGAAGGGCCGTTCCAGTTCGGTAACAGTATAATCCTCCCGCTTTGGTGTGGTTACTCCCAGGCCCTCACAGAGGGCTCCGGCGGCGGCCAGCAGGTTCTCCTGTCGCCAATGGGTGTCGGTGCGGTAGTAATCCTCCCCGGTTAAATGGGCCGTCAAATCCACGTGGGTTGCCCAGGGGGTTCCCTCCCGGAAGGCAGCAAAGAGGGCACCATATTCCATAGCCAGCTGCCCGGCTTCTTCTGCCAAATAATAGTTCTTATCCGGCACAACAGAAAAGACGATGTCGGAACCGCTGTCCGCCAGGTACGTGTCATAGACATATTGGAACCGCTCCAGAGCACGGGCAATGGAAGCTTCCTTCAGCGGATATTCCTGGGCCGCTGCGCTGCAGTTTGCAATATAAATACCGTTGTTGTCCTTCTGCCCCAGGACATAGTAATGGAACAGCGACTTGACCCGGCGGAAAGAATCCCGCAGGGGGAACTGATCCAGGGAATAATCGGTAAAATCCGACATAAACTTGCCTTTTCCGATGGATTCCAGGGAAATTTCCGGCATCTGGGCCAGAGGACGGCGCTCCGCTTCGGAAATTTCCCGGGCCGGAGAAGTCCAGGCCGCCAAAGCCAGAATGCCCCAGACAAGCAGGATCAAAAGGGCGGTGATTTTCTTCTTCATTCACGCCACCCCCTTAGAACCGGAAATACAGGAAGGGGCTGAAAGACCCATCCACCAGATACGCGGTGCAAACCAGCAGCAAGGCAACCAGCACCACAGGCTCCAGAATCTGCACAATTTTGACATTCTGCAGCCGATTGGCTGTGTTTCTCACCAGAGGCGTAGCTCCCAGAATGCCACAGGTGAACAGCAAACCATAGCTTCGCAGGTAATACCACGTTTCCTCTGTCACCACAGGCAATCCCGCCAGGCCGAACAGGCCCGCAAAATCCGAACCCACTTGTCCGAAGCTTTCTGCGTTGAACAGCACAAAACTGAGGCAAACGGCCAGCAGCACATAGCCATGGCGCAGCACATTGGGCATCTTCTGCAGTCCCGGCACCCACTTTTCCAGCAGCAACAGCGCCGCAAACAGAAGGCCCCACAGAACAAAATTCCAGGCCGCACCGTGCCACAGACCCGTCAGCATCCAGACAGTGAGAATGTTGAAAATCCAGCGCACTTTGCTGACCCGGTTGCCTCCCAGGGGGATATACACGTAATCCCGGAACCAGCTGCCCAGGCTCATATGCCACCGCCGCCAGAATTCCGTGACACTTTTGGAAAGGTAGGGATAATTGAAATTCTCAATAAAATGGAAGCCCAAAATTCTGCCTAACCCGATAGCCATGTCGGAATAGCCGGAAAAATCGAAGTAAATGTTCAGCATGAAGGCAACGGCGTACATCCAGTAAAACAGCACGGATGGTTCGCCGCTTTCCCGGAAAAGGCGAATCAGCAGAGCGAAATTGTCAGCCAGAATCACCTTTTTTCCCAAGCCCACCAGGAACCGCCGCAGGCCCCAGGCTGCATCCTCCCAGCTGTGCTTCCGCTGCTCCAGTTCCCGGGCCACGTCCACATAGCGGACAATGGGCCCCGCAATCAGCTGGGGAAACAGGGCAACATAGGCACCGAAGGAGATGGGGTTTTTCTGGGCAGACACATTGCCCCGGTACACATCGATGGTATAGCTAAGGCACTGGAAGGTGTAAAAACTGATACCCACCGGCAGCGCCAGCTTCAGCAAGGGCAGGCTTAGGCCCGTCATAGCATTGAAGCTGCCAATGAAAAAGTCTGCATATTTAAAAATTCCCAGCAATGCAACGCTGATGACCACGGAAACCGTCAGCCACAGTTTCTTGCCTTTCTGGGTTTTGGCCCGCTCAATGGCCAGGCCGCAGCCGTAAAACAGCACAATGGTGAAGACCATCAGCCACAGCAGCTTTGGTTCTCCCCAGCCGTAAAAGAACAGGCTGGACAGAAGCAGCACCGCGTTTTTCAGCCCCCGAGGCACCAAAAAGTACACAGCCAGCACCACCGGAAGGAAATAGTATAAGAATGGTATACTTGAAAATACCATATCATTTCTCCTAATCAAAATGTAGGGCGGAGGCATGCCTCCGCCGGGCACCCACGGCCATAGAGCGTTTGGTTGCACGCTCAAAAATCGTTACTGCCCGGCGGGGTCATGGCCCCGCCCTACAAAGTGTTTTTGTTCTTAAATGACGAATTCCGGCTCTGCGCCGACAACCTCTGCAAAAGCATCCACGAAGGACTGGGCAGTCAGACCCAGGCCGGTATCCAGCATGATCAGCATGACAACGTCAGCATAACCGGCAACCAGCATATCGTCTGCGCCAACGCAGATCCACTTGCGGGTGTCAATGCCATTCTTCATGTTTTCGGCAACAGTCTTGGAACCTGCCTCAGGTGCCACACGGACCATGACCATGGAATAGGCGATGGAACCCATCATAGGCTCAAAGACGGAAGCCTCTGTAATCTGGGAAGCATCCTTAAGACCGGTGAAATAGCTGATATTCCACAGACCGTCCTCGCTGGTGTCGGTCAGATCCACAGGGATGATGCCGCCCATGAATTCCACGGGCTGCTTCTCCACGATCTGATTCAGCAGTTCTTCACAGGTAGCTTCCACGGAAACCGCAGCCTGGGTGGCCTCGGTGGTAGGCTGGGCGGTATTGCCGCCGCAGGCGGCCAGGCTCAGCACCATGGCCAGAGCCAGAATCATAGACAGAATCTTTTTCATGTTATTTTCCTCCAAAATGTATTAGGTAGATCTCTTTATAATGTAATGATGCCCCAAATACAGCAGCATCAATCCTGCCAGAATGCCGAAGCTGTCCAGCAGCACATCGGTGATTCTGGGTGCCCGGCCCGGCGCAAGCATCTGAATGGTTTCATCCACACAGGCTGCTGCCGCGCCCCACAGGAAAGGCACCGTTTTTCTTCTTTTCAGCATGCCAAACAGCCAACCCAGGGCCGCGCCCAATGCCGCGAATTCCGTGAAATGGGCGATTTTCCGCAGCAGACCGCTGCCGCCTCCGGTTCTGGTCCCCCTACCGGGGAGCAAAGCGGACAGGATTTCTTTGACCCAGTCGCTGAAGGCCTGGGACGCGGATGCCGGCAGCATAGAATTGCCCCAGATAAAAATCAGAAGTATTACAATCAAAGCGCCACACAGCCGCAGGCGATTTCCCGTTCGGATCATGCAATGACTCCCAAATGCTCCAGCAGGATCTTCAGACCCAACAGGATCAAAATCACACCGCCGGCAGTCTGCGCTTTCTTTTCGTAACGACTGCCTAAGACATTGCCGATCTTCACGCCGCAGGCAGACAAGGGGCAGGTGCAGACGCCAATGAACAGCGCTGCCAGCCAGATGTTCACATTGCCGGCCATGGCCAGGGAAATACCAACGGCCAGCGCATCGATGGATGTAGCCACCGCCATGACGAACATGGTCTTAACGGAAAGGTCTGCGTTTTTCTCATCGCAGCAGCCGCATTCTTCCTCCTTGTCAAAGGCATCCTTCAGCATATTGATGCCGATGATGGCAAGCAGGATAAAAGCCACCCAATGGTCCACCGCTTCAATGGCATCGGCAAACAGGGTGCCCAGGAAAAAGCCGATGGTAGGCATCAAGGCCTGGAAGCCGCCAAACCAAAGGCCGCAGGTCATCTCTGCCTTCAATGTCACTTTCTTCATGGCCAGTCCCTTACAGACAGAAACCGCAAAGGCATCCATGCTGACACCTACTGCCAGCAGCAACAGTTCTCCAATTCCCATAAAAAATAAACCTCCGCACCGAAACTCCATCCGGCACAGAAGTCTGAGTGAAGAGACTGAGCCGGCCTAAGCAAAAGTCTCGTCATTTCAGACTGAACCGGGGTTTCCCCAGGATGTCGATCCAGTCCCGCTTACTTGCGCCGACTACTCCCTCTTTCGGGATGGATTATAGCAGAAACCTCCCGGTTCGTCAAGCAAAACCGGGAGGAATCCATAGTTATTTTACAATTTTCAAAATCCACTCCGTCAGCATCACAGCGGCAGAAGCAGAAAGGGAAACTGTCAGCAGGCTCTTTCCCCGATAGGCCAGGAAAACCGCCACGATCAAAGCGGCTGCACCGCTGATGACGGTATCGGTGCCGGTAAGAATCGCCGGGAAGGTCATGGCCGTCAAGCAGGCATAGGGCACATAGTGCAGGAAGGACCGCAGAAAGCGGCTTTTGATCGGCTTGCGAAAAATAGTCAGCGGCAGCACCCGAATGAGGTACGTGGTCAGCGCCATGGTAAGGATGTACAGGTAAATGTTCATGCCGCCACCTCCTCATCTGCAATGGGGAACAGCCAGGCGCAGATGGCCGCAGCGCCCACGGTGCAGATCACGATGGAAATACCCGCGGATACCGCTTTCAGCTGGGGCAGCCAGGTGAACAGGCAGCTGAGTACCAGGGCCAGAATCACAGTAATGAGCACCGGCTTTTCTTTCTTTGCCGGAGGCACCACAATGGCAATGAACATGCCGTAAAGCATCACACCCAGAGCCGCCCGGATATTTACCGGCAGGGCCGAACCTGCCAGGGCTCCAAAGAGAGTTCCCCCTGTCCAGCCGATGAAGGGCAGGGTTCCCAGGCCCAGCATAAAGGGTACAGTCAGTGCTTCCTCCCTCGCCATAGCCAGAGCAAAAATCTCGTCGGTGTTGAAAAACGCAATCAGCAGCCGGGGCAGGAAACCGATCCGCTCCCCCATCCGCTGGCTGAGTGCCAGACTCATCAGCGCATAGCGGCTGTTGATCACCAGCTGGGTCAGTACCATTTCCCACAATGTGGCCGCTGCCACAATCAAGGTCAGACCTGCAAACTGGCCTGCGCTGGTCAAATTGGACATGGAAATCAAGGCCGCGTCCAGCGCCTTGATCCCCTGGGCCGCAGCCATGGCTCCGAAGCCAAAGCTGACAGAAAAATAGCCCATTCCCACAGGCAGACCGGTTTTCACGCCTACCCTGTATTCCTTTAAGGTCATAGTATCATCTCTTTAATCGTTACTAAGCATAATTTCCAGGATGGTGCGGTCGGTCTGCCGCATACCCTCCCGGGCAAGTTTTCCCACATTGTGGACGGTGTTGTCCACGCCCTTGGTGACGATGCCGTCGCCGCCGTAGAACTGCTGTCCCTCCAGATACATCTGGTAGCCCAAAATACCTGCGTCCACCGCCGCAGCGATCTTGGCAGCGCAGGAGGGCTTGGCACCGTCGCAAATGGTACCGGAGAGGATGGCAATGGCATTGACGATGGTGTGGGCAATGGCACGGCTGTCGCCGCCTAAGAGATACGCGATACCCGCACCGGCACCACAGCCTGCGCTGATGGCACCACAGTAGGCAGAGAGTCTGCCGATACCCGCCTTCTGGTGAATGGTCACCAGGTCACTGAGGGCCACGGCACGGAGCAGCTGCTCCTCGGTAGCACCGATTTCATAGGCATAGACTGCCACGGGAACGCTGGCGGTGATACCCTGGTTGCCGGAGCCGGATACGATGATCACGGGCTTTTCGCAGCCGCTCATCCGGGCATCGGAACCGGCAGCAGCATAGGCCGCAGCTTTTTTTGCCAGATGAGTACCCTGGTGGCGCAGAATGACAGAGCCTACATTGGCACCCCAGTCATTCTGGATGCCCTCCCGGGCGATGTTCAGATTCTTATGGACCTGCAGACCCACGGTGTCCCGAATGTCTTCCACATCCAGGCAGTCGGCGAAGGCCACGATGTTTTCCACCGTCAGACAGGACTTGTCCGTAAGATGGTCCTCGGAGGATTCCGTTACCGGAAGCTGAAGCAGTTTTTCCCCGTTCTTTTCGATGAGGACGATGTTGGTATGGTGATTGACGATCCGCAGGCGGACGCTGTCCTCCCCGGAATACACATACAGATCAATGTCGAACACCAGGTCAGAGCAGGCAGGCTGGATATCCAGGTCCAGGCTTTCCATATAAGCCTTCATTTCCCCGTGTTTTTCCTTGGGGACATCGCTGATGACCTGCAGTTCCCTGTCCGCATCACCGGCAATGATACCGGCGCAGACCGCTGCTGCCATGCCGTGGAGGCCGCCGGTGTTGGGCACCACCACGCTCTTGACGTTCTTGATGATGTTGCCGCTGACGAACAGGCGCACCTTATCCGGCACCACACCCAGCACCTGCCGGGCCTTTGCCGCCGCGTAGGCCAGGGCGATGGGTTCCGTGCAGCCCATGGCAGGTCGCAGTTCTTCTTTCAAGATATTCACATACTGCTGATACAGATGGTCGCCTTTTTTCATAGGGCGTTCCTCCCGAGCAAAATTGTTCCAATTATTATACCAGTATTCGACGGCAAAATCAACCGTTTGCCCTTGCAGAAAAGGGAGGAACCTGCGTTCCTCCCCTTCCATTTACTTCTTATGATACCGCAGCGAGCAAATATCGTCGCCCTTGGCGATGCACTTGGGCAAATCCAGCACCGCACCGTAGGCTTCGCCGATGCCGTGGTCGCCGCACATGGCAATGTCACAGAGGGTGGCGATCTCCTCATCGGTGCAGCCGGCCTTCTGCCAGGCCTTGACCAGAGGACAATAGTGGAAATCGATGTTCAGCTCGTCATCGGTGGATTTCAGTACATCCATTTCAAACACCAGCTGGGCAGGCTTGGTGAACAGCACCTTCTTCAGACCCTTGAGGCTGTCGGTGTTGCCCTTTTTGATGTGCCGTGCGCCGTGGTCCAGACCACAGCGGCGAATAGCAGGATAACCAAATTCCTTCCAATCCAGACCCCGCTTGCCTGCCTCGTCACACAGCAGGTACAGCCAGTAGGCCCGATGCTCCAGCTGTTCCCGGATGGCCTGCAGCAAACCATTCTTATATTTGGGTTCATTTTTTACGATGCTCATAGAATCGTCCTCCTTTTCCAGTTTCTTCCTTTTCATAATACTTCTTTTGACGGTATTCGTCAAGAAAAAACAAAGGAGACTTTCGCCTCCTTTGTCCTCGAAAAATTTAATTAGAAGATGGGCACAACAGCGCCGGAGTAGGTCTCGTTGATGAAGTTCTTGACTTCCTCGCTCAGCAGAGCCTTCTTCAGAGCCTGGATCTTCTCCAGCTCTTCATTGCCTTCCTTGACGACCAGGATGTTGGCATAGGTGGTAGCGGAGATGGACTCAGCATCCTCAACAGCCAGAGCGTCCACACCGGCGTTCAGACCGGCCTGCAGAGCGTAGTTGCCGTTGATAACAGCCAGAGCAACGGAGTCACGGACACCGGCGATCTGAGCAGCTTCCATTTCCACGATTTCTAGGTTCAGGGGATTTGCGGTGATGTCCAGAACGGTGGCTTCCATGCCGACAGCGTCGTCAACCTCGATGATGCCTTCCTGCTCCAGCAGCAGCAGGCCACGGGCACGGTTGGAGCCGTCGTTGGGGATGGCAATCTTGTCGCCCTCAGCCAGGTCGGCAATGGCGTTCTTCTGACCGGCGTAGATGCCGAAGGGCTCATAGTGGACCATAGCAACGCTGACCAGGTGGGTGCCGTTTTCAGCATTGAAGGTGTTCAGGTAGGGAACGTGCTGGAAGTAGTTGGCATCGATTTCGCCGTCCTCAACCACGTTGTTAGGAACCACGTAGTCGGAGTACTCAGTAATCTCCAGGGTCCAGCCGTCCTTGGCCAGAACTTCCTTGGCAACGGCCAGGATCTCAGCGTGGGGGGTGGGAGAAGCAGCGACAGTGATGGTCTTGTCACCGGCGGAGGAGCTGCCGCAGCCTGCCAGCAGGCCCAGGCACAGGATCAGGGACAGAACGATGGCGATGGTCTTTTTCATAATGTTACTCTCCTTTTTTATTAAGATGCTCTGCATCAAAATTACGTTTTTAAGAACGGTTTTTCAGCCGCTTGTCGCAAGCCGTACCCAGCTTGGTGCCGGCAGACTGGAAGATCTGGACCAGCAGGATCAGGCAGATGACTGCCGCCCACATGACCAGGTATTTGAAATTGTAGTAGCCGTAGTTAATGGCGATCTTACCCAAACCGCCGCCGCCGATGATACCGGCCATGGCGCCGTAGCCCAGGATGGTGCCAACGGTGATGGTGCCGCCGGAGATGAGGCTGGGCAGGGATTCAGGAAGCATCACCTTGGTGATAATCTGCCAGGTGGAAGCACCCATGGACTGGGAAGCTTCGATGACACCGTGATCCAGTTCTCTCAAGGAGCTTTCAACCATTCGGGCCACCAGGGGGAATGCGGCGATGACCATGGGCGGGATGGTTGCCATGGTGCCGACCTTGGTGCCGACGATCAGCTTACTCAAGGGAAGGGCGATGATCATCAGAATCAGGAAAGGCACGGACCGGAGCAGGTTGATGACCACATTCAGCAGCTTCATAAACCAGCCGGGCAGGGGGTGGATGCCTTCCTTTTCGCCGGTGACCAGCAGCACGCCTACGGGAAGACCGATGAGGTAAGCGAACACCACTTCCAAAACCAGGGCATACAGCGTTTCCCAAGTAGCGAAGCCGAATTCGTTGGTGATGATCTGAATCTGTTGGGCGACCTTTACGGGATCGGAAAATACATCAAACATTTACCGCACCTCCTCTGCCGTAACGCCGTCACAGCTGTTTAAGTAATCCAGCACCGCTCTGCGCTGGTTAATATCCTCGGGCAGGCTGATGAGCATGGTGCCGAAGGACTTGCCGTCCACATTGCGGGTATCGGCACCCAGGATGCTGACCGCGATCTGCTTCTTCATTGCCAGGGTGGCGATGACCGGCTCGTCGGACATGGTGCCGTTGAAAGCCACGCGGGCCACAGGGAATTCCCAGTCGGTTTCCGGCAATGCGCTGTTGGGGCTGACCAAGCGGCGGCCTGCCTTGGACTTGGGGTTGCGGAACACTTCCTCCACCGCGCCGATTTCCGCCACACGGCCGGAATCCAGAATGGCAACCTGGTGGCAGATCTGCTCGATGACGGACATCTGGTGGGTAATGATGATAACAGTGATGCCCCGTTCCCGGTTGATCTTCTGCAGCAGCTGCAGGATCTGGTCCGTGGTCTTGGGGTCCAGAGCGGATGTGGCTTCGTCGCAGAGGAGAACCTCAGGGTCGGAGGCCAGGGCTCTTGCAATGGCGATACGCTGCTTCTGGCCGCCGGACAGCTGCACGGGATAGGCCGCTGCCTTGTCGGGGAGGCCAACCGTTTCCAGCAGTTCCATGGCCCGCTTCCGGGCATCTCTCTTGGAAACACCGGCCAGTTCCAGGGGGAAACAGATGTTGTCCAGACAGTTCCGCTGATCCAGCAGGTTGAAGCTCTGGAAGATCATGCTGATCTTCCGCCGCTGCATTCGCAGCTGCTTTTCCTTCAGGTGGGTCAGGTCTTCGCCGTGGAACAGCACCGCGCCTTCGTTGGGATGCTCCAGCAGGTTGACGCAGCGAACCAGGGTGGATTTGCCGGCACCGGACAAGCCGATGATGCCGAAGATCTCGCCGGGCTTGACCGCCAGGGACACATCCTGCAAGGCTGCCACCTGATTTTCACCGCTGCCGAAAATCTTGCTCAAATGCTTGATTTCAATAATGGGTTCCAATGTACTACCACTCCTTGCCGGAAGCGAGGGAGAAATCGACAAGAGCAACTGACGATTTTTTCATCGTTTCCGAAATAAAAAAGTCCTTGTGTCAAAAAGACACAAGGACGAAAAAAATTCCGTGTTACCACCTTGTTTCACAACGACCTCACGATCATTGCCTCCGGGAGTACCAACATACTCCTGCGCTTTAACGGGCGCACCCGTCGCAGACTACCTATCGCCTGCGCAGCTCCGAGACCATGTTCGGCGTCTCTATCCGTACCCCATCGCACCAACCGGGGCTCTCTGAACGGCATCCTTACGCTTACTCTTCTCTTCACAGCCTTATCTGATGAAGTTGAAGCTATTGTAACGCATGTTTTCGGATTCGTCAACCCTTTTTTTCACGTTTTTTCACAAAGAGACGCCCTGGATTTCCATCAGTTCCAGCACCTTGTGGCCCCGCTCCGTCAAGGCCATGCTGCCCCGGATTGGGTAAGCGGCGTAGGCTGTTTCGTCAAAGCCGCGTAAAGGCTTATCAAAGTCCAGGGAGATAAGGCCCTTCTTTTCCAGAAGCTGCAAAAGAAGGCTGTATTCCTCTTTGGCTTCTTCTCCGGCTTCCAGATACACCGGCTCCAGGTCCCCCATGTTCCGGGCCACCGGCAGGAAGGGAATCCGGCCCAGTTCCTGTAAAAATGTGATTTCTTTTTCGCTGAGTACCAGTTCCCGGGCGCAGCCGGAACAGGATGCGCAGTTTCCATTGCAGTTTGGCATAGTTTTCACCTCGTTTTGAGCATCATAGCAGATGGGATAAAAATTGTCAATTTTTCTTGCATCCTACCTCTCAACAGTTTATACTGAAAGCAGAAAAACATACCGAGGAGGAAATCTTATGTCCTACGTAAACATTACGAAAGCCAATTTCGAGGAACTGGTGCTGAACAATCCCAAG
Organism: Faecousia sp.; assembly: GCA_045533345.1. Taxonomy (GTDB): domain Bacteria; phylum Bacillota; class Clostridia; order Oscillospirales; family Oscillospiraceae; genus Faecousia. Next base: position 25,195 of record JAZSHO010000092.1, read on the forward strand.
CCCGTTCTGCTGGATTTCTGGGCTCCCTGGTGCGGCCCCTGCCGGATGGTGGCCCCCATTGTGGAAGAAATTGCCGAGGAGCGCCACGATATTCTTTTGGGCAAAATCAACGTGGACGAAGAAATGGAACTGGCCATGAACTTCGGCGTTGCCAGCATACCCACCCTGGTTGTCATGAAGGGCGGCAAAATCGCAGCCAAATCCATCGGCTACAAGCCCAAGGCCGATATTGAAAAGCTGTTGGATTAAGAAACACAGGCGGTGCAGTAAGCACCGCCTGTTTGTTATTTCAGCATCCAGTCGATGACCAGACGAATCTCCTCATCCCACAGGTCCCATTCGTGGGCCTTGCCGGGAATCTCCCGCCAGTCCACCCGGACACCCATCTGGGTCAGCTTCTCATAGCTGCAGCGGTTCATGCCGTAGAGGAAGTCCGCCGTACCGCAGGACTGATACAGCCGGGGCAGGCAGCCCTTCTGCAGATTCTTTTCTGCCAGGGCAAATACATCCTTGTCAGAGCCGGGAAGGGCCTGGATATCCCCGAAGCAGTCTGCCAGGAAGCCGGGAATGGGAACGCTCTGCCCGTTTCCCTTGGGAATGGGCGTTGCCCGGAAAGCCACATCCACCGCACCGGACAGGCTGGCCACCGCAGCAAATTTCTCGGGACAGCTGAGACCGATGTAGTATGCACCGTAGCCGCCCATGGAAAGGCCCGCAATGAAAGTGTCCTCCGGCTTCCTGGATACCGGGAAAATACCTTGGATGAATTCCGGCAGTTCCTTTGTCATGTAGGTAAAGAACCGCTCGCCGTGAGCCATATCCTGGTAGAAGCTGTTGTTCACCGAGGGCATCACCACCACGATCCCCGCATCCTGGGCATAGCGGCTGATATTGGAATAATACAGCCAGGAGTCCGCATCTCCATGGAGGCCATGGAGCAGGTACAGCACCTTAAAATTGCTGCCCAGAGGCTTTCCCTCCTCTGTAGGGGTGGGGACGATGACGTTAATCTGGGTATTTCGGCTCAGTACGGGGCTGTTGTATTTGCAGGTTAAAATCACGGGGACTCCTCCTTCTGGAAATATCTGGATAATAAAATGCGTTCAGGCGGTGCAGATTTGCACCGCCTGTTGGTTATTTCAGGATATCGGATGCGTACTTTTTCAGCGCCTCGAAGGACTCGTCGCTGATGGCATGCTCCAGCTTGCAGGCATCTGCTGCGGCCGTTGCCTCTCCGACGCCAATGTGCATCAGAAGCTTGGTCAGCAGCGTGTGCCGCTCGTAGATTTTCCGGGCGATCTCCCGGCCCGTTTCCGTCAGGGTAATGGAACCGTCAGCGTCAATGACGATGTATTCGCCGGTGCGCAGAATGCCCATGGCCCGGGAAACACTGGGCTTGGAATAGCCAAGATATTCGCTGACATCAATGGAACGGACAAAGCCGGTCTTTTCGTGCAGCACATAAATGGCTTCCAGATACATTTCGCCGGATTCATGAACGCTCATGGCTATTCCCCCTTTCGTTTTTCCTAGAATAGCACAGTTTTTTCAAAAATGCAAGTGCCGGGCTCTTACAGGTCCAGGATCTTCAAATCCTCCTCCCGGACATTGCGCAGCTCCTTCTTATTAACCATGTCGTAGATACAGGGAACCACAAACAGCGTCATAAGGGTTGCATACAGCAGACCGCCGATACATACCACCGCCACCGGCTGCATCAGCGCCGTACCGGCAGATTTCCGCACCGCCATGTCCAGCAAGCCCAGAATGGTGGTGATGGTGGTCATGAGGATGGGCCGCATACGGGTGGCACCTGCCTCCACAATGGCCTGCCGCCGCTCCATGCCCTCCAAGCGCAGCTGGTTAATATAGTCCACCAGCACGATACCGTTGTTGACGATGATGCCCACCAGCATAACAAAGCCGATGAGGGACACCACGCTGATCTCCATGCCGCAGATCAGCAGGGCAATGAAGCCGCCGGTAAAGGCCAGGGGAATGGTGAACATAACGATGAAGGGAGATTTGAGGCTCTGGAACTGGGCCACCATGACCAGATACACCAGCAGGATACCCAGCAGCAGCATCAGCATCAGCTGTTCCACAGCCTCCATGATGGTCTCGTTTTCACCGCTGAACACGTAGCTGGCGCCTTCGCCCAGATCCACTTCCTTCATAGCCTTTTCCGCCTCAGCGGTGAGCAGGGTCACATTATAGCCCTCCTTCACGGTTGCGGAAACGGACAGGTAGCGCTGCTGGTTCAGACGGGAGATGGAATGAAGACTGAAGGCATCCTCCACGTCAGCCACATCATCCAGGATAAAGGTGGTCACTTCCCCGTCCTGGCCGGTTACTTCAAATTCGAAATTTTTCAGCGCTTCAATGTCCAGCTTGGCACCCTCGGGCTTTTCCAGAATCACATCGGTGGACGTGCCGCCCAGTTCCAGGGTCGCCACGGTGGAAGTATTGGTCAAAGCCTTTGCCAGATCCATATAGATCTGGGCCACGGTGATGCCCTTTCCCATGGCAGCATTGCGGTCAATGGCAATATGCAGAGCAGGTGCTGCATCTTCCATGCCGTCGGACACTTCCTCCACGCCTTCGAGGCCTTCCAGCACCTCCGCGGCAGTCATGGCTGCCTTCTGCAGGCCATCCATGGTACCGGCATAGACCCGCAGGCCAATGCCGCTGCCGGTGAGCATTCCGGTGTCCATCATGGCGGAGGAGCTGCTGACCTCACAGGGCATGTCGGCGCAGAGGTCCACGATTTCCTGGCCCACGGCAGCGCCGGAGGCATTTTCATCGGACAAGGTGATATAGACGGTGACACTGTAGGTGGTTTCGGAACCGTTGGTGTTGGTGGACATCATGGCACCGGCAGTTTCAATACCCTCCACGGTGTCGATCCGGGCCAGCACTTCGTCAGACAGTTCCACCGCTTCCTCCATGGTGGCGCCCTCGGGCATGGATATGGTTACATTGGCATTGGGCATATCCATGGCAGGCATGAAGATAAAGCCCTTGGAAACGCTTGCCCAGCCTGTGGCAAGGAGTAGCGCCAAAGATCCCGCCAGCACAATTAATTTGTGTTTCAAGGACCAGTTGGCCAGTTTCTCATAGCCACGGACCATACCGCCCATGACCTTGCCCTCTTTCGTGGGCTTCTCCTTGCGCAGCATGCCGGAAGCCATGGCAGGCACCAGGGTCAGCGATACGATCAAGCTGGCCATGAGGGAATAGGTCATAGTCAGCGCCAGATCCGTAAACAGCTGCTTGGTGATGCCCTCCACAAAGACGATGGGCAGGAACACGCAGACGGTGGTGAGCGTCGAGGCGGTAACGGCACCGGCCACCTGCTGGGCGCCGGACACTGCTGCCTGGATGACGTTTGCGCCCTTGCTGCGCAGACGGTAAATGTTTTCAATGACAACGACGGAGTTGTCCACCAGCATACCAACCGCCACCGCAAGGCCGGACAGGGAGATCATGTTAATGGTAACGCCGCTGAAATACATCAGCACAATGGCGAAAACCACGCTGATAGGAATGGAGCAAAGGGTGATAATGGTGGGCCGCAGGTCCTTTAAGAAGACCCACAGGATCAGAATCGCAAACAGCGCGCCCAGCAGCAGGCTGTTCAAAATGGATTCCACGATCAAGTAGATATAGTCGCCCTGGTTCATCAGCGCCACGAATTTCAGTCCCGGATATTCTGCTTCCAATTCCCGGAACCGGGCGTTGATATTGTCGGTGGTTTCGGCGGTGGCATAGGTGCTCTGCTTTTCGAAGGTCAGCACAATACCGTCCTCGCGGTTCAGCTTGGCGTAGGATTCATTGCGGTTATCGGTCAGCATGACTACCGCAACGTCCTTCAAATAGATGGGGTCCACGCCCTCCATCTTCATGTCGAACAGCAGCAGGTTTTCCATGGTTTCCTGGTCGGTGATCTCATCGCCTACGGAGACCATGTAATTGATGCCGTCCTGCTCCACATAGCCTGCGGGCATAGCGAAATTCTGAGCCGTCAGAATACCGGTGATGGTTTCCATGGTGATGATGCTGTTCAAATCCGCCTGTTCCAGAGCCGTTTCCCGGCTGTCCTCCAGAGTTTCCAGACCGCTCTCCACCTGGGTCAGACCCTGGGAAATGGAGGCGCTGCCCACCGCCAGCTGGGCGGCGGCATTGCTCAGTTCCAGCAGACCGGCGGTCTTCTGGGACTCCAGAGCCGCTGCCGCTTCCTCCAGAGTCAGCTTTCCCTGCTCCAGCTGAGTCAGTGCTTCCTCCATCTGGGCGATTCCATCTTCCAGCATGGTCAGCTGGGAGGCCATTTCTTCCACGGACTGCTTCAGCTTCTCCCGGTCCATATTCTGGGAGGCCAGCAGTTCATCCATTTTCTCCACAGCAGACATAGCAAGCTCCACAGCCCCATCCGCTGCCTCCAGGGCAGGCTGGAAGGTTGCCTGCGTCAGATTCACTTCCGCCAGGGCTGCTTCATATTCTGCCTGCTCCAGCAGCAGCTTGGTCTGCTTGTCAGCCAGGGCTGCCTGGTTTTCTGCCAGCTGAAGTTTCTTTTCCGCCAGGAGCAGCTGTTTTTCCTCCAGCGCCGGGTCCGCAGGATCCATGGCCGCAATTTCTTCTTCCAGTGCCGCTACATCCGCAGTCAATACCGCGGCAGCCTCTTCCAGGGCAGCGATCTCGGTTTCCAAAGTATTCAGAATACGCTCTATAGATTGGACATAGAGCAGACGTCCCCGCCATTCTATGGCCTCATCATGGGCAGAAATCACATTCTGCACCTGCTTGTTCAGCTCCTGCATGGCAGCCAGAGCCAGCTTCAGCTGCTTCCGGCCATCCTTGGCAGCCTCCAGCTGGGTCCGAAGCTCCTGCTCCGCGGCGGCCAGTTCTTCCCGTTTATTATTCAGTTCTTTTTCACCGTTAATCAGCGCTTCTTTGCCTTCGTCCAGCTTGGACTGGGCATTGTTCATCTGGGCCTGGGCGTTTTCCAGCTCTTTCTTGGCGTCCTGGAGTTCTTCCTCGGCTTCATCCAGCTTGCCGTTGATGGCCGCAGTTACCTTCTCATTCAGCGCGTCGATCTTCTCCTGGTCCAGGATCACATGGAGCTTCTGCTCCACGGCACCGGAGGTGCTGATTCTGGCCACGCCGGAAATACCTTCCAGTTCGTTCATCAAGGTATCGTCCAGGAATTCCGTCAGCTGGACGGTATCCATGCCCTCCATGGCCACAGCCGCCACTTCCACAGGCAGCATGGACGGATTGATCTTCAGCACATAAGGCGTACCCACCATCTCATCCCAATTGGCAGACAATTGGCTGATGGCCTGCTGGATGTCCACGCTGATGATATCTAAGTTCACCGACTCCTCAAACTCCAGCATGACCAGGCTGTAATTCTCGCTGGAGGTGGAGCTGACCTCGTGGATATGATCCAGGGTAGACATGGTCTGCTCCATGGGGCGGGTGATTTCCGCCTCCACCTTCTCCGGGCTTGCGCCGGGATAAGTGGTCATGATCATCACATAGGGAAAATCCATATTGGGCAGCAGGTCCGGGGTCATTCTGGTAAAGGCAACCACGCCCAGAACGATCACCGCAATCACCGCCACAAAGATGGTAAATGGCTTTTTCACGCTGAATTTTGACATAGGAAGACTCCTCACGCGCATACTACGCATTATAATACTAATATAATTTATCACATCTTGTTTCCGTATTCAACAAGGGAACTGTGAACCTTTTGTAACGTTTTCTTGCCCCGGCCTTTATCATCTGCTATAATAACAGAAAATTCTCCATTGGGAGGCGTGTTATGAAGCTGATTCATCTTTCTGACCTGCATATCGGCAAGCGGGTCAACGAAGTTTCCATGATAGAAGAACAGGCCTACATCCTGTCGCAGATACTGGATATCATCGATGCAGAGCAGCCCGGAGCGGTTTTGATCTCCGGTGATGTCTACGACAAAAGTGTCCCCTCTGCCGAAGCCGTAACCCTCTTTGACGATTTTCTCTGCCGTCTGGCCCAGCGGAAGCAGCAGGTGTTCATCATCAGCGGCAACCATGATTCCGCCGAGCGGCTGGCCTTCGGCGGACGGTTGCTGGATGATAAGGGCATCCATCTGTCCCCGGTGTATGACGGCACCGTCACGGCCATTGCGCTGACCGACGAACACGGCCCTGTGGATTTCTGGCTGCTGCCCTTTGTGAAGCCCGCCCACGTGAAACGGTTTTATCCCGAGGAAGAAATCGGAAGCTACACCGATGCCCTCCGGGCAGCCATTGCCCGCATGGATCTGGATCCCTCCCGGCGGAATGTGCTGCTGACCCACCAGTTCGTCACAGGATCTGTCTCCTGCGAATCCGAGGAGATCAGTGTCGGCGGCAGTGACAACGTGGATGCCACTGTATTTGATGCCTTTGACTATGTGGCCCTGGGCCACATCCACGGCCCCCAGAATATCGGCAGCGAAAAGATCCGATACTGCGGCACTCCGCTGAAATATTCCTTCTCCGAGGCAGGCCACAAAAAGAGCGTCACCGTTGTGCAGTTGGGCAAAAAAGGCCAATTGACACTGCATACCGTCCCGCTGGTTCCCAGGCATGACATGCGGGAGATCCGGGGTTCTTACGAGGAAGTGACCGCCCGAAGCTTCTATGAGAACACCCCTGTGGAAGACTATCTGCACATCATTTTGACGGATGAAGAGGATGTGCCGGAGGCCGTCGCCCGGCTTCGGGTCATCTATCCCAATCTGATGAAGCTCAGCTACGATAACACCCGCACCCGCAGCAATGCCCTTATTGACGGTCCTGTGGATGTGCAGAAAAAATCTCCCCTGCAGCTGTTCGGCGAACTGTACGAGCAGCAGAACAACCAGCCCATGTCCGATCAGCAGCAAAGCTATCTGCTGGCGCTGATCGAATCCATCTGGGAGGACGACCAATGAGACCTTTGAAACTGACCTTATCCGCCTTCGGCCCCTATGCGGGCCGGATTCAGCTGGATTTCGAAGCCCTGGGCACCGGAGGCCTGTATCTGATCACCGGGGATACCGGTGCCGGTAAGACCACCATTTTCGATGCCATCAGCTTCGCTCTCTTCGGCGAGGCCAGCGGCAGCAACCGAGAGCCGGGTATGCTCCGGTCCAAATATGCAGACCCCGCCACCCCCACGGAAGTGGAGCTGACCTTCCGGTATGCAGGTAAAGAATACACTGTCACCCGGAATCCCGAATACATGCGCCCCAAAGCCACAGGCAAGGGAAAAGGGGAAGTCCTTACAAAACAGGCTGCCGATGCCCGGCTGGTCTACCCCGACGGCCATGTGGTAACCAAGCTAAGAGAAGTCAACAGCGCCATCAAGGATATCCTCGGTCTGGACCGGGAGCAGTTTGCCCAGGTGGCCATGATTGCCCAGGGGGATTTTCTGAAATTGCTCCTGGCGGATACCAAGGAGCGGCAGAAGATTTTCCGGAGCATCTTCCACACCAATCTGTATGTAGAGCTCCAGGACCGGCTGAGCAAGCAGGCTAACGCCGTCAAATATCAGTGGGAGGATGTGCGCAACAGCATCCGGCAGTACATGGAGGGGATCCTTTGCTGCGAAACCAGTCCTCTGGCAGACCGGGTACAGCTGGCGCAGGATCTCCGTCTTCCCACGGAAGAAGTATTTTCTCTTCTGGAACGCCTGCTGGAAGCGGACACAGCCGCTCAGAAAAATCTGGAAACACAACTGCAGACTGTTGACAAGGCTCTGGAAGAGGCCGTTGCTCTGCTGACCCAGGGAGAAGCTTACCGGAAAGCCCAGCGTCTTCTGGTTCAACAACAGGCCGATGAAGCCGCCACCCGAACACTTTTACAGCAGCGGCAGGAAGCACTGGAGGCAGAGCAATCCCAAAAGCCCCGGCAGGAGCAGCTTGGCAAGGAGATCACCACCCTGGATCTGACACTGCCGGAATATGACCGGCTGTCTTCCCTGCTGGCCTCCCTGTCCGCCTCCGAAGCTGAGAGAAAGAAAGCAGAGTCAGACAGCGCCGCTGCCCAAAGAGCAAAGACTGCTCTGACCCTGGAAATCGAAACTTTGAAGCAGGAGCAAAAATCCCTGGAAAATGTCGGTGCCGAAAAAGAAAAGCTCCTGCGGCAAAAGCAGGAACTTGTGGAAAAGCAAGAAAAGCTGCAGGACCTGCGCATCAGCATCGGCAGGTTCCTTACCCAGCAGCAAATCTGGCGGGATGCCCAGCAGCGGTATCTGGCTGCAGATGCCGCCTCTTCTCAGCTGCTGCAGGAATATGATGCCAAGCAAAAGGCATTTCTCGATGAGCAGGCCGGCATCATCGCCCTTCAGCTGCAAGATGACCAGCCTTGTCCCGTCTGCGGCTCTATGCACCATCCCGCTCCGGCAGTGATGGCCCAGTCCGCTCCCACGGAAGAGGAAGTGAAGAAAGCCCGCAAGGCCTACGACAAAGCAGCAAAGGATACGGAAAAGGCCAGCGCCGCTGCCGCAAAGGAAAAGGGCAAGGTCACCGGCCTGGAGGAAGCATTGCACAGCCAAATGGAGATTCTGCCGGAGGTCCGGGACATCTCCCAGGCAGAGGCTGCCGCCCGGGAGCAGGTGGCTTCCCTTCAGAGTTCCATTTGCTCTCTGGATTGTCAGCTTCAGCAGATTGAGAAAACCCAGGAGCGCAAGAAGCGTTTGGACACTACTATCCCCCAAAAAGAAAAGGAGTTAGCTTCTGCAGAAGAAAAACTGACTGCCGCCAAGGAGCTGCTGGCTTCCTCTGCCACCGCTTCTGAGTCCCTGGCAGAGCAGATTGATGCTTTGCAGAAAAAGCTGTCCTTCGGCTCCAAAGCCGCCGCTATGTCCCAGCGGAACGCTTTGGAAACGGAGCTTCGCCAACTGCGCTCTGCTTTGGAAAAGGCAGAGCGGGACTACACCGCCTGCAAGGACAGCTTGACCTCTCTGACCGCCTCTGTGGAGCAGCTTCGCAAGCAGCTGGAAGAAAGCACTGACATCGACATGGATGTCCAGTTGGCCCAAAAGGCGGCCCTCAGCCAGCAGAAAGCCCTTATTTTGAAAGAGCAGAAGGATGTGCATATCCGTCTGTCCGCCAACAGCACCTGCAAAGAAAAGATCAGGAGCAAATCCGCCGAGCTTTCCGCTCTGGAAGAAAAGCAGAAATGGATGCGGGCATTGTCCGACACGGCCAACGGCAGCGTCAAGGGTAAGGAGCGGATCATGCTGGAAACCTACATACAGACCACCTACTTCGACCGAATCGTGGCCCGGGCCAATGTGCGGCTCATGAAAATGACCGGGGGGCAGTACGATTTGAAACGGCGGAAATCTGCTGAGAATCTGCGGAGCCAAAGCGGTCTGGAGCTGGATGTCATCGACCACTACAACGGTACGGAACGCAGCGTCAAGACCCTTTCCGGCGGCGAAAGCTTCAAGGCTTCCCTGGCCCTTGCATTGGGCGTTTCGTTTGAAGTTCATGTGTCCACCGGCATTCAGTTGGATACCCTGTTTGTGGACGAGGGCTTCGGTTCTCTGGACCCGGAATCGTTGAACCAGGCCTACAATACCCTGGCGGGTCTGACAGAGGGCAACCGCCTGGTGGGCATCATTTCCCATGTGGCGGAGCTGAAGGAACGGATCGATAAGCAGATTGTGGTCACCAAGGAAAAGTGCGGCGGCAGTAAGGCAGCCATCCGTATTTAGGAGGCTTGAAGATGAAAAAATATCCCATCAGTCGGGAATTCTTTCCCTGG